>JBBSCW010000345.1:0-1826 GCA_038249855.1 Bacteroidales bacterium | reverse complement strand
TTGATATAATAATGCAACTTGACTACTTGACAAAGAAGGACTATGAAGATTGGCGGTTTGGACGGGTTGATTATTTGGAGAAAGTGTGCAATACAAATTTAAGTAAACTGACCTTGATTAATAAGCTGATTAGAAAATACTCGACTGAATTAGATTTAACAACATCTATGACTGTATATAATCAATTTGGTAAAGGGATAAAGCGGGGTTTAAGATTTAGTAAATCAGGAGATAAAGCGATTGAGTACAGATATTCAACTCACTATATAGATAAAAATAGAATGATTGAATTAAAAGAAAAAAAAGCCAGCATGTAACATGCGGTATAAAAAATTGCCGAATAGTAGGTTATTCAAGGGTTGTAGCCCGCTTCAACTTTTGTGTAACTTGACAGGAAATCGCACGCAATCGGCAACTTTTCATACCGCCACCGTTAGTGGCAATTAATACAAAAACAACAAATATGAAACAGAGAACATTTTCTTTACTTATAGTTTTACTCTTTACCTTCGTTGGAATAGAAAGTTTGAAAGCACAACAAAACACTAACAAACAAGATGAGACTATTTTTGCTTTTGGAGGAGATATTAACGAAAAATTCATCGAATACACTAAAGAGTTAACCAAAAAGCCAAATCCAAAAATTTTATTTATCCCAACAGCAAGCGCTGATAATGTGGATGATATAAAGCTATGGAACTACTTTTGTAAAAAGCTTTCCATTGAACCGTATGTCTTAAAAGTTTGGATTGTTTCTAAAAAGACACCGAAATCATTTGAGGAAATAATACTTGATATGGATGCCATTGTCGTAGGCGGTGGGAATACGGCAAATATGATGGGAATATGGAAAGCACAGGGCATAGATATTGTTCTACGAAAAGCATTAAAAAAGGGTATTATATTAGCAGGTGGAAGTGCGGGGTCGCTTTGCTGGTTTGAAAATGGCACAAGCGATTGCCGTCCAATCCAACTTAGTATAGTAGATGGATTAGGTTTTCTACCTTATAGCCATTGTCCTCATTATTCAGAAGAAGGAAGGAAAGAATTGTATTTCCAGGAAATGAAAAGTAAAAGAATTAAAAGTGGTTATGCTTCTGATAACCTTTCGGGGGTTCTTTTTAAAAATGGCAAATTTGTTGAAGCTGTCAGTATTAATGATAACAACAATTCCTATTTTGTAAAACTTGAAAAAGGGGTAATAAAAGAGACCAAACTTAAATCTGAAATTTTACTTAGGAAAAATGCTCTTCCCGAAGGCTCTTATTCCTCTCAATTCATAAAAAAGAAAATCAATGACTTGATAGATTCCGATGATAGCTCATCGCCAATAAGTGCATATGTATCTGAAATGAAAACCTTAAAGTTGAACAAAGACAGCATAAGCGAATCAGAAAGAAATAGAGTGTTAAATATTAGTATTGAAAAAGTATTTATTTTCAATAATAAAATAGCTGGAGTTGTAAACAACGCATACCTTAATTCTTTTGGATATGGAATGTGGTATTTTTATAACTGCAATGGCATTTGGACAAGTATGGGAGAAGACATAGGTGGTGCAACTGTATTCGAAAGTGAAATTACATTCCGGGAAAAAGCAGAAACAATTATCAAACAAGCAGAAGAAAAATTAAACTGCCACTAATCGAGTAGACGGCCCCGCCAGTGATAACTGACGGGGAGCGCCTCTCACACCACTGTACGTACGGGTCTCGTATACAGCGGTTCATTAAGATGTGGCGCAATTTTCTCGTAATGTGTAAGCATAGCCTCATACCCCCTTTTGCCTAAGCGATCAAGGGTAATCGTGGTTCCCAAAATGGGGC
>JBBSCW010000344.1:0-2198 GCA_038249855.1 Bacteroidales bacterium | reverse complement strand
TGTTTTTTTTTGACACAATATAAATTGTTTTAACGGACTATAGATATTGCAATTAATAGACGATTAACTTAATTCTACTTCAATCAAGCGACAATGAATAAAATAAACTGCTTATCTGCTTTAGTCAAGTTTAAATATTTTCTTTACTTTTTTTGACCCCCAAACCCCCAAATGGGGCATAGCCGTCAAGCTAACATGAGTAAGTTGTTTGTTTTCAGACTTTTATTTATTTTTGAGACACTAAAATAAACTTTTTTTAACCCTCTCTCGAGGGCTATTGAATTTATTCTTCATGACATCAAAGAACTTTAATTGTTAATTTATATTACTTGCTATCTGTTATTCCTGCTGTTGTTTCATACTGTAAAGATACAAATAAATATCTAATTATCAAAACAATAACACTATTATTTCTTCAAAAGAACATCCTCCTTTTCGCTTCTCTAAATCATGTCCTTTTGATAATATCTCGTACAGTTCTCTAATTGTTTTTCCTACTTGAATTTTTGTCAACCTCAACATTTGACGGATACTTCTTGAAAATGAAATCAGAGTATTCATACATTTATAAATGCTTGCTAGTTTGTTTTTATATATAAATTGATATTTGAAAAAGGGGTAAAAAAGGGCCCAATTTACAACTATCCACAATAGGTTTATATAAAGTGTTGTTAGAAAACGATTTCGATTCATTTTCTGAAACTTATTTACCTTAAATAATGACTTCCATGTTTTGAAAATTAGTTCCACCTGCCAACGAATTCGATACAAGGTACATATCTCTTCTTTGGATACTTTATCTTCTGGTATATTGGTAATGAACAGATTAAAATGAGCACGACCTTTAAATTTATCGGTTGTTTGTTGCTTCCGTTTTTTATTTTCTTTTTCCCGTAACCGTAATCTTTTTTCATAAACACTTTCAGGCAACAAGCAGATAATTAGTCGAGTTGGAATTTTTTTAAGTCCAATAAATCCATTTATTTCTTTGTACTCAATGCCAGCCGTATTCATTTGGGCATAAACCTCGTTGAAATCTATTGGCTTAATGCTAGTTATAGTTTCATACACATTCGACGAATGGCATAATCGACTAAGATAAAATGCTTTATTTTTAATACAGGTTTCGATTACTTGGTCTCGATAATAACCCAAATCACGTATTATTAAATCTCTTTCTATTATTTGATCTGCCTTTTTAGAGGCATCTTTGCTATCATTGCTTATCTCAGGTTGCAAATCAATATCAGTTATTTTACCGCTTTTAAAATCATACTCAAACTGAATACTCACACCAGCCGAAGAACCTGAGCCGCCACTTCCCGGAAACTCATCCGCAAATGACTCGTTGATATTGAATTTAGTCGAATCCTTTATTAGAATCCGATTAAAGATATCAATGGTGCTAAATGTTTGATAATCTAATGTCTGCTCAGCAATCACTTCTTCTAATAGTGATTTTGAAAACTCCACACTGGATTGAGAAAACCGACTATCTAAACCTTGTTTGCTCAAGGTAATTGAATGCTCAAGCGGAGCTTCTTTTACAATTTGTTGCAAACTGGTGGTTTCGCCGATTACTGCATAAAATATTAAATCAATGAACGCTGAGGGTGTAAACTTACTTTTCCTTTTTAGAAATCCGCTTTTACGTGCCAGTTCATCTATTCGGCGTGGGCTAAATACTGAACTGATACTCGTTTTTGCACTACTTATTAATGATGAGTAACCCCCATATAAACTATATGTTTTTTCTTAGCTTGACGGCTATGCCCCTTAAGGGGTTAGGTGTTGGTCGTATCTCCCACCACTTTTCCATCTTCTAAACGAATAACCCTTCTTAAATAGCCAATTACTTTTTCGTCGTGCGTAGCAAAAATGAAAGTAGTTTTCATTTCTTTGTTCAATTTTTCCATTGTCCGAAGAATATTGTGAGAATTTTCGGAATCCAAATTTGCAGTAGGTTCATCGGCCAATACCATTACCGGATGTTTTACCATGGCACGAGCAATAGCTACACGTTGACACTCGCCACCCGAAAGTTGTGCCGGACGAGAATTAACTTTGTCCGTTAAACCTACCCATTCAAGAATCTCCATCACGCTTTTTTTTCGTTCTTCGGTGGTCATATTCAGCAATAAAAGTGGAAATTCAACATTTTCGAATACCGTATAAACTGGCAATAAGTTGTAGTTTTG
>JBBSCW010000343.1:0-2326 GCA_038249855.1 Bacteroidales bacterium | reverse complement strand
TTTTAGGAACTATTGCAGGAGATGATACTATTTTATTAGTGCCCCGCGAAGGAGTAACTCGCGATAGTATTATCAGAATGATGACACAAACCTTTTCAGATACAGAGAAATAAAATCACAGCTTTTCGAGCGTGAACCACATCCTTCAAAATTTAGATATGAATAATAATATTGCCGTTGAATCAATAGCGGTAGAAATTGCTGACCAACAAAGTTTAAAATTTGTTGAAACAATATTGAACACGATAGCTGATGCTGCTAAGGTTAGGGGTACGGGTATTGCTCGTCGTTCGCCTGAATATATAGAGCAAAAAATTATTGAAGGTAAAGCTATTATTGCATTTGCCGGAGAGGAATTTGCCGGCTTTTGTTATATAGAGACTTGGGGCAATAAAAAATTTGTAGCAAATTCAGGCTTAATAGTAGTCGATAAATTTCGCGGAGCTGGTTTGGCAAAACGCATTAAACGTAAGGCATTTGAGCTTTCGCGTCAACGCTACCCGAATGCAAAAATATTTGGTCTTACTACTGGTTTGGCGGTAATGAAAATCAACTCTGAATTGGGATATAAACCTGTTACATTCTCCGAATTGACTAATGATGAGGCATTTTGGAAGGGCTGCCAAAGTTGTGTCAATTACGACATTTTGCAACGTACTGAACGTAAACATTGTTTGTGTACGGGGATGTTGTTCGACCCAGCTAAGGATGTTGCGAAGTAAAAAATAACTGATAACAATTTCAATTTTTGTGGATTGTAGAAGTAAAAAAATATATGATTATGAAAGAAAAAGTATTGTTGGCATTTAGTGGAGGATTAGATACCTCGTTTTGTGCCATGTATTTGGCTCAGGAAAAAGGTTATGAAGTACATACGGCCGTGGCCAATACAGGTGGATTTAGCGAAGAAGAATTGAAAGTGATTGAAGACAAGGCGTACAGATTAGGTGCGAAAACCCATGTGGCTATCGATGTAACCCAAGAGTATTACGATAAAAGTATCAAGTATATGGTTTTTGGGAATGTACTCCGCAATGGAACTTATCCAATTTCTGTAAGTTCTGAGCGAATTTTTCAAGCCATCGCCATTATTAATTATGCTCAAGAAATTGGTGCTGATTATGTGGCTCATGGCAGTACAGGTGCGGGGAATGATCAGGTTCGTTTCGATTTGACTTTTGATGTACTTGCTCCGAATATAAAGATTTTGACCCCTACTCGCGACATGGTTTTGACCCGCGAATATGAAATAAATTATTTGCGTGACCACGGTTTTAAGGCTGATTTCACAAAAATGGAATATTCCATCAATAAAGGATTGTGGGGAACTTCGATAGGTGGTAAGGAAACCTTGAAATCGGAACAAACTTTGCCCGAATCGGCTTATCCAAGTCAAGTTGAAAAATCAGAAGAAGAGACGGTTACTATCGATTTTGAAAATGGAGAAATCGCTGCTGTTAACGGACAAACCAATGAAAATAAGGTGCTGCTGATTAATCAATTGGAAGCTATTGCTGGAAAGTTTGGTATTGGGCGTGATATGCACATTGGCGATACCATCATTGGTATCAAAGGCCGCGTAGGCTTCGAGGCTGCTGCTGCGCTTCTAATAATCAATGCTCATAAAATGCTTGAAAAACATACCCTTACCAAGTGGCAACAATACTGGAAAGATCAATTGGGTAACTGGTATGGAATGTTCCTGCACGAAGCTCAATATCTTGAACCTGTTATGCGTGATATCGAGCAATTTTTGCAAAGTTCACAGCAAAATGTAACGGGTAAAGTGATTGTAAAACTTCGTCCTTATAGCTATACTTTGGTGGGAGTTGAAAGCACTTTCGACTTAATGAAGACAGATTTTGGCGAATATGGTGAAATAAACCGTGCTTGGTCGGCCGACGATGTGAAAGGATTTACAAAAATCTTGGGCAACCAAATGAAGATTTACTATAACGTACAGAAAAGAAATAATCAATAGGTAATTTAACTTAGATGAAAACCCTGGATTGTGGGCTGTAAATAATCAGGAATTACATAACCAACCATAAAATAATTACTTATTTATGAAAAAAATATTCTTCATAACACTGTTATTTATTTTAAAGACTATTAGTGTTAATGCACAAGAATTTAATTATGGTTTAATGGCTGGATTTTCTTTTGTTAATTTGTCGTTTCGTGACATTTCCAAAAATACGAGTTGCAATGTTTCATCAAGTTCAATCGGGGGATACCAAATTAATGGTTTTGTGAGTTTTAAGAGTGACAGTTGGTGGGAAATTAGTTTAGAACCTGGTTTTGTAATGAAGGGGGGACATTTGGA
>JBBSCW010000342.1:0-2449 GCA_038249855.1 Bacteroidales bacterium | reverse complement strand
GAAAAACTGTCTGCGGAGTTTTAAAATTTTTGAAGTCGTCCCATTAATTTTTTGTCAGCCGAAGAGTAATGTGAAAGCGAATTGAAGTTGTTTAGTCGTCCACGTTAATCGAAGACTGATTCACCGCCTTGCCCATAACGCTGGTGTTTATTGCGTGCTGGGGTTTTAGAAGCTGCGTCCTCTCCCACACACCGAAACGAAATTAAGAAAACTAAACCACATATCAACTCATCACCCCCAGCATGAAATAAACATTTTGTTGTGCACTGGGCCACCAAGTGCTTTGTAAATTGAAATTACTATAATATTAAATTTGTATTAGTCTTTGTTATTAGTTAGTCAAAACATGAATTCAATACCTATTGTATGATGTCTTGCCGATCCATTCGCCAGAGTCCTTGCTTCATAAGCATTAGTTATACTCCCCGATGTGACACTATATTGAATGTTGTTTATAACGACTTGATCAGAAAAACTTTGTAAGGAATTGAAATTATAATTGGCCCAAAATCTTTTAGATAATCTAAATTTGGTAAAAAAACCATAATCAAAAGTAATGAAGTTATTATTTGTTGGTTCTGTTGTAAAGGAGTATTCAATTTCCATTGTACGGGATTGATTTAATATTCTCCCATAACCTTTACTACTTGAAATTCTAACTCTTGAGAAGCTCAATCCACTATGCATGCCGATACGCCATCTGCTATTTGATTCATTGCTTATTAGATTAAATTTTAAACCAACGGGCAATTGTACTCCAGTAAAGGGGTTTGTTTTAGTTAAAAAAATATTTCCTGAAGTAAGAAACCAAAAATTAACATCCGTTATAAAGAAGATTTTTTGGATACCGGTTACAATCGAAAATCTCTTGCTTAAGTTCATATCGGCACTTACTCCGTAGCTAAGGCGCTGGCTAAATTGATCCGCAATTAAATACCCTCCAGGGTCGGTGGTTGAAATAGATTGTTTGCGTACCAATAAATTCAAACCAACACTGAATTGATTACGGGATTCATTCTGACTTATCGTATCGGTGCTATAAAGGGAAAAAACAATTATTAAGATTGCCAAAAGCCTCATCTGTAAAGCAGATTTACCTCTCCATGACGCCCCTCATCCATTACATAATGGCACGTTTCCATCCTCTTAATCTTAAAAGGAGATGCCGCTTTAAACTTAGGCTTACATGAGCCCGTAACTGGATCACACCCTATGCCAACAATAGCGGTAGTCCATTCAAAAGTCTTTGATAATTCATTATCATTAGCTCTATCCTCGACTACCGGATCGATTGTGTATGACCAATAATTTCCAAAGGCATCCTTTTGCTCAATCTCCCCTTCGTATTTTAAGTAAATCCGATCCGCGTTTTCTGCCCACCATATCCAAGCCAAACGATTTTGACTTCTTGTATTAGCACCAGCAGAAGAAAAAATTACATAATTCTGCGCCCAGAACTTTCCCTTAATTCTACGGTCAGTTGTTCCTGTTAAGTCCAATTCGCAAGTATGATTTACTCCAAAAATATTGCTTGCCGACCCTTCAAACGTTTGATGATTGGAAGAAAGTCCGCAGGGGCCAAGAGGAAGAGGCGGACTAGATGAACCACCACCACCATAGTAACCTCCAAAGCCGGAGCAGTCATTACCCGGTAGATAATAAATTACATCGTCAATTGCATATGGTTGCCCTAAACACGGAATTTCTTGAATCCTTCCTGATTTATTACCACTAAATTTTTTAACCCAAGACATTTGAACTGAATCCATTTTGCCTTTATGCTCATCGCCAGTATAAAAGAATACGCCCACTTCTGTTATTCTGTAAATTTCATTGCTTATTTTTAGTTCCCTATCGGAATTCAATAGATTTTCAAAGTAAGGATCCCAAACAACCTCGTCTTGTACTTCATCAACTGCAACAGATCTCGCACTAGTCTGATTCGCTTTGGATACATTATAGTCATGCAATGACCTAAACCCTCCAGGTAAATCATGAACAATTTGTTCAATATCATCTTCAATTGTAGCTTTAATAAACAAATTATAGCTTTCTGCATTTTGAAAGCTAAGTCTTCCTTTATCAATTATTGGTAAGTGGACATCTGGTTCTCTGTAGTCAGGATTAGAGCAAGAAAGAGTTGCAGCGAATAGAATCGATAGATATATAAAATGTTTCATATTGTTAGGGTTTTGTATTGTACCATGAATTTAAGAAATTTAATTCTATAAAAAAGTTTTATTTTAGGGAACATTACATCGGTATATAATCTAATTTATTGTGTATAATGTCCTGCGGCCTTGTGTACAACGTTTATGTTTGTGACGGCTTGGGTTTTCGAAGCACGTCATTGTCCCACGTTGCTGAACGAAATTAAGAAAACTAGACTATAAAGTTACACTGAACCCCAAGCTGGCATAAACATTTTGTTGGCAGCAGTAACTTACCG
>JBBSCW010000341.1:0-2480 GCA_038249855.1 Bacteroidales bacterium | reverse complement strand
TCTGAATGATGGAAAAGATGTAAAATATACACAAACAGATTTGGATAAGTATCAGGATGGTTCAGACCCTTATTTTCACCCAAATGTGAATTGGTACAATGAATTGTTGCGGAAAAATGCTCCCATGTCCAACTACAACCTGAATTTTACAGGGGGTAATAGCTCAGTGAAATATTATGTGATGTTGAATCAACAGAGCAATGCCAGTTTATACAAAAATACCGGAGACATGTCGGCATTTAGTGTAAACGGTTCGTATCGCAGAGTGAATTTTCGTTCAAATGTGGATATAAATTTGAATAAGACACTTTCAGCTGCTGTAACTATTGGTGGAACAGTAGTTGATCAGGCAAATCCGGGTGCGCTTTCAACGAGCGGTACTTTTAATGCAATTACCAAAATTGCTCCAAATGCTTTTCCTGTTTACAATCCTAATGGAACATTCAGTCGAAATCAATTGTATAGTAATCCATTAGGCGATTTGATAAACAATGGTAAATTCACTTCTAATGGTAGAACACTTCAAACTACTGTTGGGTTGACACAAAAATTAGATATGCTTACTAAAGGTTTGAGTGCATCTGCACGCGTATCCTTCAATAGCTATTTTCTTAGTCAATCTAATTTAACAAGAACGTATGGTAGTTACCAAATCCAAGAAGCTCCAGGAACTATTGCTTATACTCCTTTTGGAATTAGCACAGGATTAGTTCCTAGCGAAGGTGCGTCGGATCAATATCGGAATACTACTTTTCAAGGGTTCTTAAATTATGATAGAACTTTTGGAAAACATGCAATAAGTGCTATGACAATGTATAATCAGGATACATACACAATAAGTGGTGATAATTTTCCAAATGTTCACATGAACGTAAGTGGGAGAGCAACTTATGCCTATGATCAACGTTATATTGCCGAAGTTTCTATGGCCTATATGGGCTCTGAAAAATATGCTCCGGGCAAAAAGTTTGGATATTTCCCAGCTGCTTCATTGGGTTGGATAGTTTCTAACGAAAGTTTCCTGAAAGGGAATAAAGCCATTAATTTCTTGAAATTACGTGGCTCGTATGGTTTGGTCGGAAATGATCAGTATGCAACCACTGGTTCACCCAAAGCAAATGCATTTATGTATGAACAATACTACAACAATACTTCAAGCTATTATTTTGGTGACCCCCAAACTACTTATAGTTCGCTGATACAAGGCAGTGCTGCCAATCCGAATGTTACCTGGGAAAAGGAAAGAAGTATGAATATTGGAGTGGAAGCTACACTTTTCAAAGACTTCAATGTTTCGCTGGATATCTTTAATCGCGATAGATATGACATATTGATTCAACCAAACAGTACATCACCAGATTTTATGGGTTATGCCAAACCATATTTGAATCAAGGGAAGGCAAATAATCAGGGATTTGAGGCAAAAGTTGCATACAGCAAACAGTTCAATCCAGATTTTAAATTTTACGCTGAGGCTACCCTATGGTCGTACAATACAAAAATAGTGTATAACGCAGAAGCAATCAATCTATACGATTATCAGAATAAGACAGGTAAACCAATTGATCAGCCTTTTGGATTGGTAGCGAATGGATTCTTTAAAGATTTTGCTGAAATTAATGACCCAGCCACTCCAAAACAAAACTGGACAGCCGTAAAACCGGGTGATGTGAAGTATGTAGATCAAAATGCTGATAAAAAGATAGATGCAAACGATGCAATTGCAATTGGTGGATCCTATTTACCTAATATGACAGCTGGATTACGTCTTGGAGCTCAATTCAAAGGATTTGATTTAGATCTATTTTTTCAAGGGCTTAGTAATCGTACGGTTTCATTCGGCGGAAACGATATTTATGCATTCCAGAACAATGGTACAGTTGGCGAGATTGCCTTAAACCGTTGGACACCTGAAACTGCTGCCACAGCAACTTATCCACGTCTTTCTGCCATTAATAATGATAATAATTATCGTTATTCAACACTATGGATACGCGATGGTAGTTTTGTGAAATTGCGCAATGTTGAAATTGGATACAGCTTGCCAACGAATATTAGCAATAAAATATTAATGTCGAATGTACGAGTATTCGTTAATGCTACAAATCTATTGGCTTTTGATAAATTAGAAGGATACAGAGATGCTGAAATAGGCATTGGCTATCCTGCTACAAAAAGTGTGAGTGTTGGAATTAAAGTACAATTCAAGTAATAACTCGATTAAATAAATAAAAATGATGAAAAAAAATATAATCTATTTAGTTGGAATAATCTCGGTTTTAATGCTGAATGCATGTAGTCAATTGGACAGAGAGGTTGTTACTTCATGGAACGAAGATCAGGTAAATTCAATTTACTCTCTTACCAAAGAACGCGCAAATGCCATGTATTCTGATTTGCCAAGTGGTTTTTTAGAAATTGATGGTGCAATGTCGGCTTCAGCAAGTGACGAAGCAGAAAATACACTCGAAACATCTAGT
>JBBSCW010000340.1:0-2562 GCA_038249855.1 Bacteroidales bacterium | reverse complement strand
GAGCGACGGTTTAAAAATATCGACGAGCAACTGAATGAATTTCCCTATGTAAACGGGAAATTATTTGATGAAAATCTCCCCATTGCAAGTTTCGATGCAAAAATGCGACAAGCACTCTTAAATTGTTGCATGATAGATTGGGCTAAAATCTCTCCTGCTATTTTCGGCTCTATGTTTCAAAGCGTTATGAATCCACTGGAACGCCGCAATTTAGGAGCACATTATACGAGCGAAACCAATATTCTTAAACTAATCAAACCGCTTTTTTTGGATGAACTTTGGGGCGAATTTGAAAGTATTAAAACCAACAAGTACAAACTTGCTGAATTTCATAAAAAACTCAGTACCCTCAAATTTCTCGATCCAGCGTGTGGCTGCGGAAACTTTTTGGTAATAACCTATCGTGAACTTCGGTTACTGGAACTTGAAATACTGCGGACACTTCATAAATACGGACAGCAGTTTATTGACATTCAAGATATTATGTGGCTCGATGTGGATATGATGTATGGAATTGAGTACGATGAATTCCCCGCGCGAATTGCCGAAGTAGCCATGTGGCTCATGGATCATCAAATGAATACGCTCATTGGTAATGAATTTGGCAATTATGCTGCCCGAATCCCATTAAAAAAAGCGGCGAGGATTATTCATGGAAATGCCCTTCAACTTGATTGGTCTAATTTGTCGAACAACGAATCTTACGAAATTTTAGCCAATAATACAACTATTCATCTGAACGAACCTCCAGTTGAATATAAAACTGTACAAATCAAAACTGAAAATCTTACCATTATAGACGAACGACCCGATTTGGCTCAAAAAATTATTAGTAAAAACAATTTTGATTATGTACTTGGAAATCCGCCATTTATCGGGTCAAAAATAATGACTCAAGTGCAACGAAATGAAGTGCTTAGGGAATTTGGGAATCTCCCTGGTACTGGAGTGCTAGATTATGTAACAGCTTGGTATATAAAAGCAGCTAAACTTATTCAAAATACCAAAACCAAGTGTGCATTTGTTTCCACCAATTCTATTACGCAGGGCGAGCAAGTGGGTATTTTATGGAGCGTATTGGTAAATATGTATGGCATAAAAATTCATTTTGCTCATCGAACTTTCAAATGGAGCAACGAAGCAAAAGGAAATGCAGCCGTTTATTGTGTTATTATTGGCTTTGCCAACTACGACACAAATAATAAGCTGATGTATGAATATGAAAATATTAGAGGTGAAGCTCACGAATTGAAAGTGAAAAATATCAATCCGTATTTAGTTGATGCTAAGGATGTTTTTATTGTCAAGAGAAGAAAACCAATTTGTGGTGTTCCCGAAATTTCATTTGGAAGTATGCCAAATGATGGTGGAAATTTATTGTTTGACGATGAAGAAAAAATAAGAATTTGTGATAGAGATGAGGTTTTTGAGAAGTTTGTTCGACCTTTAATTAGTGGACAAGAATTTTTAAATGCATCTAAAAAGTGGTGTCTTTGGTTTGAAGATTTCAATCCAAGACAAGTAATAAATAGTTTTGAAATAGATAACAGAATTAGAAAAGTAAGAAAAATAAGGGAGCAAAGTAGTAGAGAAGCAACCAGAAAACTTGCGTTATTCCCATATCAATTTGGTGAAATCAGACAACCAAAATCTGATTATATTTTTATTCCACTCACATCTTCTGAAAACCGAAGTGTAATACCAATGGGGTTTTTTGATAAAAATGTAATCGCAAATAATACTGGAAGTGTCATCCCCGATACTACTTTATATCATTTAGGAGTATTGCAATCTTCTATGCACATGGTGTGGGTAAATGCTGTTTGTGGTCGTTTAAAAAGTGATTACAGGTATTCAAACGAAATAGTTTATAATAATTTTCCTTGGCCAGAAACTGTTAGCGACAAACAGAAGTCTGCTATTGAAACTGCCATGCAGAAAGTGTTAAATGTTCGTAACGAATACATTGACAACTCATTGGCACAACTTTACGAAACAGGTAAAATGCCCCCAAAACTCGTAAAGGCTCATATAGAATTAAACAAAGCTGTTGACTTGGCTTACCGACCTCAACCATTTATTAATGAAGAAAAGAGCTTGGAATATCTATTTGAATTGTATGAAAAATATACAGCAGGACTTTTTACAAAAGAAACTGTAAAGAGAGCAAAAAAAACAACGTGAAGAAATTGTAGTATCGGGAATAAACACAAAATATACTAAAATAAAATCGTTCCATTCATCCTTGTAAAAAGGTGAATGGAACGATTTGTTTTAGCGGATAAAAATAAATTTGACTACATTTTATTGATGTTCAGGACGCAATAAATCGTTTACTGTTTTCACAGGATTGAAAGTCGCGATTGGAACTTCGGCGAAAACTGTAATCCAATTGCTCATTGCACCATTCCAAAGTCCAGGTAATTCTAAGGCTTTCAGCTCTTTACCACCCTTGGATTTGTTGGAGATAAATCCTGTTTTTTTATCAACAAAATTAGCCAGATTGAACTTTTTGCCCTTATAATCTCTCACCGCACAAACTAAATCTACTGGATTAAAGTG
>JBBSCW010000339.1:0-2672 GCA_038249855.1 Bacteroidales bacterium | reverse complement strand
AATTGTAGGAGTGTTGAATTTAATAATTCCATTTTTAAAAGATTCTACTTGTCTAGCTTCGAAACACCAATCGATTGTCCTAATCCTCACGGTGCATTTATTTAAATATCCTGTTGGGAAATCGAGTCCTGTTTGAAACCCAATATTAGTATCGCCGTCTTTAGTTTTCAAATATCCCTTGTTGGGATGGCGTGCTAATGTTTGCTTTATGTTATTAACATAAAGATCGAGTATTGTTTGCTCTACAGCGAATGATGATATATCACTAGATTTAGATGGATTGGCTTTGAGTTGAATTGCACCAGTAATTATTGGCAAATCTCCTTGTCCATAAGCTGCGTATACAATTGGTTTATTAAATGTACCAGATTTACGAATAATAATTTCACCAAAAAATCTATCACCCCTACGAAACAAAATTGAATCACCTGGATTTAACTCAATTTTGCTCAACTTTTCAATAGTTTTTATAGCATTTTTCGGAGTCCGGCCTGAACTTAAATCATTACCTTTATTAGATAAATAATAATTTCGACCAGAAGTTGTAAAGCAAAAAAAGAATATAATGAAGAACAAATATACTGAACGCATAAAAATAATTTTAATTGGTAAACTTTAATAACTTGCAATCACAAATCTCAACAAGATAATCGGATCGAATATCTTAACTATTTAGGGTCTGCTGAGAAACCCCTTATTGTTTGTTAATCAATATTTTATCTTTAAATTTGTGCAATTAAATGCAAGGATATATGCCAACAACCCGCAAAAAGTGTGCACTAGTACCAAAATATGTAAGCCCCAACCAGTTGGTTTTGGCTGGTTTTGAGTCTCCTTTTGAGACAAAACTCAATCCCTCCAACCGCTGGATTGTATTAGCCCATTTGATCCCATGGGATGATATTTGTAGTTTATATCTCAAGTTTGTTCCTATCAGTAGTACTGGTCGACCTCCATTAAATCCCCGAGTCGTTTTGGGCTCGTTGATTATAAAACATCTCTGTAATCTTGACGACCGTGAAACTGTAGACCAAATTTCAGAGAACATCTATATGCAATTTTTTCTTGGTTATTCTACTTTTACCAATGAAGCACCTTTTGATGCATCGTTATTTGTTGATTTTCGCAAGCGACTTGGTCTAGAAAATTTGAATGCTATCAATGAACGTATTGTAGCTTTGAAAACAAGATCTGAAAACAAGACAGAAATAAAGCCCTCTGATTCCAATACAAAAGATTCGGACAATCAAACAAATACACCTTTGGAAGTAACTCACAAAGGACGTGTAATCATGGATGCCACAGCTTGCCCTCAAAATATTGCTTATCCAACAGATTTGAACTTGCTAAACGATGCAAGGGAAAAGTTGGAAGAGCTGATTGATACCCTTTACAATCGCAGTTTACATGTTCAAAAACCACGAACCTATCGTAAAGTGGCTCGCAAAGACTATTTGAAAACTGCCCAGAAAAAGAACAAAGGCCAAAAGGTTATTCGTAAAGCAATCCGTGAACAACTCAATTACGTGAATCGTAACATCAAGTCAATAAACACATTGTTGGATGCTTATGAGAATTTACCATTTCCACTAACACCAAAAGAACAGAAATACTTGTTTGTGGTTCAAACACTTTACGACCAACAAAAGCAAATGTTTGATACCAGAACCCATTCTGTTGAACACCGAATTGTAAGCATTCATCAACCCCATGTTCGTCCAATTGTGCGAGGCAAAGCTCAAGCAAAAGTTGAGTTTGGTGCCAAAATACACCTTTCGCTCGTTGATGGTATTTCCTTTTTAGACCAACTCAGCTGGGATGCCTTTAACGAGGGTAGTTATATAATGAGCTATGTCGAGCAATTCAAAAACCGATTTGGACATTATCCCAGTGAGGTTCTGGCTGACAAAATTTATTGCACACGTGCAAACAGAGCGGCATTAAAAGATCTTGGTGTCAAGCTAGTTGCCAAACCACTTGGAAGACCCTCGGCAGTGCAAATTCATTTAAGTCCAGGAGAGCGAAATCCTATCGAAGGTAAATTTGGTCAAGCTAAAAATGCGTACGGTTTAAACTGCATAAAAGCAAGACTCAAAGAAACAAGCGAAAGTTGGATTGCCACCATAGTTTTGGTGTTGAACTTAGTCAAATTGGCGGGAGTAGTACTCCTGTGTCTTTTAACTAAATTCTTGGACAGTTCTTCAGCACGCTTGCCGAAAAGTGTAATTGGTCTTTTTACTTACGATTCTCCATATCGTTGTTTATTTAATCTCAAATATCGAAATCTCAATCAAATTCCTGCCTGAGTTTTTCAGCAGACCCTAATTATAACTTTTTGATAGATTCCATTTTTATTTTCAACTTCAATCAAGTAAGCACCTTTGGCATAACAACTTAAATTCAAGGTGAAATTTCCATTTTCAACAGATTTTGAATAAATGATTCCTGTAATTGACATAATTGTAACGTTGAACTTTTCGCTTTCATCATCCGTACAGTCAAATTTTACGAAAGATTTCACCGGATTGGGATATGCGTTAAAGTGTTGTCGGGTAGATGCATCTAATTTATCAGTGGCGTTCTTATACATAATAGTGGCATTAACCGCTTTACTTTCGCTGAAATTATCTTTCACTTTAAAATATATTTTCTTTTGACCTGGGTTGGCACTT
>JBBSCW010000338.1:0-2681 GCA_038249855.1 Bacteroidales bacterium | reverse complement strand
TGATTATTACGTTGAATAACAATATTTGTTTCTCCGTCGAAAATGATTTTCTCTACTAAGTCTGCTCTTTGTACAACTGGCTTTCCATCAACCGAAACAATTTTGTCCCCATTCTGGAAACCATATTTCTGCATGGTTTGTGAAAATTGTAAGCCATATTGTGCATTTTCGAAAGGTAAATACTCTTTACCCCAAGTAAATAAAACAGCCGCATAGATAACCATGGCCAGAATAAAATTAACCAATACGCCTCCAATGATTATAGGCAAACGCTGCCATACTGGACGTGATCTGTACTCCCACGGCTGAGGTTTCTGTGCCATTTGCAAAGCATCCATCGACTCATCGACCATACCCGCAATTTTGCAATAACCACCGAGTGGTAACCATCCAATTCCCCATTCGGTAGTTTCAGGATATTTACGCCAATCGCCATCAGCCAAATCGCTCAATGGTATTGATTCCATTATTGTGTTGCCCTTAGCGTCAACAAGTTCGTTGCCGTTTACGTCTAATTTTGGACGTTCGTTGGCTTCTACGTTTTTGGCTAAAAACTTAATTTGCCATCTTCCATTAATTCTTTTGGCACGAACCAAGGAGAAATTTGGATTAAAAAACATGTAAAATTTATCCACACGAACCTTAAATAATCTTGCAAATGCAAAATGTCCAAATTCATGTAAAACCACTAAAATAGAGAGACTTAAAATTAATTGTAATGCTCTGATAAGAAATGTTTCCATATAAAATTATTATGCCTTTTTACGCTGAAAAGCTAATTAAGGCGGATTTTTTGTTGTTTAAATACTTGAATTAATTTTGCGTTTGAATGTTACGCTTTTTCCATCAAAAATAGATATTCATTGTGTTCTCCATCACTATTTATCCATTCATTGGTGTATCGCATATTACTCATCACATTTTTTTGATAATCTATTGACTTTATTTTTAGTAATTTGCCTGTATCAGATATAATATCCATCAGTTGCTGTTTGGTGGCTCTTCCACCGGAACTGTATGATAACATTAAATAACGAGCATTTGTTTCACTTATTAGTTTTCTTAAAGCCTCCATGGCAATAAAATCACCTTGCTCAGTTTTTCTGAACTCTTCAAAAATTGATGCTGAACCATCGCGACTATCTTCCCTGCGACCTGCTTTACCAAAAATTTGAGGTTGATCATTGAGAATGATTGTTGTCCAAATGTGATAATAAGCATTGTACCGAACCCTGCTTGGTGGCATTTTCTCGTTATTTGAACCATAAGGTGGATCGAAATATGCCAAGTCGAAGCTATAATCCTTTACAGTATTGAAAATATCATCTCGAATTACCCTGTGATTAGCACTCGTTTCAAAAAGTCGAGGAACTGTCAGCTGCAAATCATTGAAAGAACGTGGCGACCATTTGGATAAATAAGACACATAATGCCCCATCGTATTATCCACTTTATCCAAAGCCAAAATCAAACTACTTAGTAAAACGCATTTTTCATTCCAAGGTAGTTCCATTTTCTCAATTTCTTCTCGAATGGCATCTAATTTCTGGGTGTTTTTTATCTGAAATGGTTTTTTTGTATCCTCTTCTGTTCCACCATAATTATTGGAAAACCAACCCTGATTACCCTTGAGATTATTAAGATGATTTATTATTTCTTGAAAATAATGAATTGGTTTTGTAGATTTCAAATAACAAGTAGCAAAAACCTCCGACCAAATTGAAATATCATTAGAACTTACAGTATAACCTCTCTGTGCTAATGCTTGCGAAACCCTTGTTGTTCCACTGAATCCATCCAAAACAGACTCAACTCCTTTTACTTCACCCAGCATTTCAAAAATATAAGGCAGAATCTTTAACTTAGATCCTGCATATTTTATTCCTTCTGTCTTTGGAATTAAGCCCCCTAAATCCCCGTCCACGATAGCTATCGGGGAACTTGAAGTCTCAAAATTATTTAGATTTGTCATTCAATTTGATAAATTATGAGCTATGTAAATGTGATTTATATTGAATTAATGCTTTATCAACTGATTGGTTAATACTCGCACCATTGCATCTGTTTTTACATAATCATCATAGGTCGGTTTTGCTACAAAATGAGCTTTCATCATAACTTCTTCAATTATATCGCTCATTTGTAAAAAGCCAATCTTTTCTTTCAAGAACGCAGCAACCACTACTTCGTTAGCCGCATTCAAGATGCAAGGCATATTTCCACCCTTCTCCATAGCATAATAGGCAAAACCTAAATTGCGGAAACGTTCCAAATCGGGTTTTTCGAAAGTGAGTTGATTGCAAATATCGAAATCGAGTCGTGGAAAGTTTGTTTGTAGTCTATCAGGATACGTAAAAGCATACTGAATTGGTAGTTTCATATCGGGCAAGCCCATCTGAGCCTTTATAGAACCATCGGTAAATTGAACCATGGAGTGAATAATTGATTGTGGATGAACCACAACATCAATCTGTTCGGGCTTTACACCAAACAACCATTTTGCCTCAATAATTTCAAAACCTTTGTTCATCATACTGGCTGAGTCGATGGTAATTTTAGCACCCATGTCCCAATTTGGGTGTTTTAACGCATCCGCTAACGTAACTTTTTCCAAATCAAGAAGCGATTTAGTTCGGAAAGGACCACCAGAGGCTGTTAGAATCAATTTTTCTATCTGTGTA
>JBBSCW010000337.1:0-2710 GCA_038249855.1 Bacteroidales bacterium | reverse complement strand
GTAATTTATCGTCGTGTATTCAGAATTAATTGCTGGTTCAACTCTTAATTGTAAATCGTAAATGTCCAAATTGTAAATTCCCTAATATTTTCTATACACCCTTATCGCATTCAATATCGGCTCGCCTTTGATGGCATCAAACTGAATATTGATTCCAGTTCCATTTTCGGCACTTACTGTGAATTTTTTAATCACAGCTTGTTGTTCACCAAATTCTTTGGTTAAGTTTAATTTGCTAATAGATAAGGTGTTATTGATTGAAACATTAAAAATTCTTTCGTCAAAATTTTCTTTTTCTACATCGTTGCCTAAATTGTAAATAAGGGTTTTCCCAGCCTCTTTCGATTGCAGTTCAGCGAAATACAATTCCACGCTATATTCACCATCTGGCACATCCAACTTGAAAGCCTCTAATCCAACACGCATCGTCTGAAATACAGGATCGTTAGTCGTTCCTTTTACGTTCAGTTCCGAAGCAGGTTGCACTCCATGGCGAGTTTTTTTGCCGTAAACTTCTCCGCCAATATAGCCCCAACTACCAACAGCATATTCTTTCTCCGGTATCCAAATCGTTGACATTGTTTTGTCTTCGAAATATCGTTTTGAACCCAACATTACATTTATTTCGTTGAATTTCAAATATGTGTCTTTCAAGTTTTTCGGAATTAAACGAAAATCAATTTTCTGAAAGTCTTTCGTTTTCAATCCATTGGCTGAGATTCCCACTGCTTCAATTGTATTTTCTCCATTGACAAAAGGAATCTCGAAATTGGCAATATTGTCTATCACTTTTTGTTCGCCCAATGATTTGCCATTTACAATTACTTCCACTTTCTGAAAATTTGAATACACTTTAATTGGTTGCACGCATTGGCCTTTTTCATTGGCATTTCCACCTCGAATTTTCCAGATTTGTCCGCTAATATTCACAATGGGTTGTTTAGAAAGTGCAGCTTGATACTGCAAATAAGTATCTTTCAACTCACGAGTTACAGTAGTAATTCCTTTGCTATTAATATGTGGAACAGCATTTTCACGGGTTTCGGAATGAAAATCATTCAAATTCCAAATAGTTGCTCCCACCACAAAAGTTCGTTCTTGAATTGCTTTAAAATAAACCTCGTGATACAAGTTGGCATATTCCTGCGTATAATCAAATCTTATAGGATCAAATGAATGCAAACGTGGATCTACATCAGCACCATATTCAGTAATCAACAAAGGTGTATTCGGTAGCTTTTGATGTGTCTGATCCAGAAACGACCCAAAATCCTTAAACGCACCACCATACCAACCTGAATATAAGTTCCAGCCTATTAGCATAGGAATTTGAGTTAATCCAGCTGTTTCATAAAGTTTATAATTTCCATGAAACGGAATAATAGTATAGCGTGATGGATCATCTTTTCTGATTTGATTTTCGATAGACTGAGCCAATTTATTGACCGATTTTAAATACTGGGCATTTCTTACTGAGTCTTCCTTGAAAGGCGGACGAAGCAACACTTCGTTCATATACGACCATATCATCACCGATGGACGGTTAAAATCCTGATAGACCATTTCGCGTGCCATGTGCAAGCAATTCGCACTAAACTCTTCATTTTCTGTTATTTCGTTCACTATCGGAATTTCCACCGAACAGATTATCCCCAATTTATCACACATTTCCAATACCGCAGGGTCTTGCGGATAATGCGAAATTCGCAAGAAATTACCACCCATGGCTTTCAATAATTTAATATCACGAACATGAATTTCATCTGGGAGCGCATTTCCTAAAACGTTGAAACATTGATGACGGTTAGTACCAATTAATTTCAACGCTTTACCGTTGATTTCAAAGCCTTTATCCACCGTGAAACTAAACCAGCGAAAACCCAAAGGTTGATGCACTTCGTCCAATAATTCATTGGTTTTGACATCGTAAATTTGGGTATAAACCGCATATAGATTTGGACTGTCTGGACTCCAAAGTTGGGGTTGTTTCACTTCCAGAATCTGAATATTCTCCAAATTTTCTGCATTAGCAAGCAGTTTAAGAGTTTTGGAGCTTTGCATAATCAGCGTTTTCTGTGGACTAATTATTTTTTGTTCCACACGCACTTTTCGTGTTGACGTGGCGACATTATTAATCAGCGTTTTAATACTCACTGTCGCCTTTTCTACATTTACAATGGGCGTAGTTATAAACACCCCTGACGATGCATAAAAGTTAGTCGAAATATGTTGTTTGGAAGTAGCAATCAGAAATACATCACGATAAACGCCACCAAAAAAAGTAAAATCAGCGGTGAGTGGTGGGATGTTTTTATTGAAACTATTATCGACTTTTATAGCAATATCATTATTATTTCCATCTGATATAAAAGGAGTTATGTCAAAACTAAAACGCATGTACCCGCCTGCATGTTTACCCACACTCTTGCCGTTTACAAACAATTCAAGTTCCTGATTAGCTCCTTCAAAATATAAACTAATTTGCTTTCCAGTAAAAGTTTCAGGTATCAAAATCGACCGTTTGTACCAACCCACACCGCGATAATAATCAGGTACATCATCCATTACCTCAAGAACATTCCAAGTGTGTGGAAAATTTACTTTTTCAGCTAACTTGTCATTCATATCTCCTTTTGTGAAGAGCCATAATTCATTAAGTGAATACTGGATACGACTCGCATCAACCATTGGGAAACAAAAGAAAAATAGG
>JBBSCW010000336.1:0-2784 GCA_038249855.1 Bacteroidales bacterium | reverse complement strand
TTTACGCAAAGGTCTTGAGGCTTATTTTACGGTACTGATTGAGTTCGTTTGGCCCAAAGAGCGAATTATGGAAGTGTACTTGAATGTGATAGAAATGGGAGATGGAATTTATGGAGTTCAAGCAGCATCAGTAAGCTATTTTAATAAAGATGCCAATCAACTTACCAAATCACAGGCGGCATTGATCGCTGCTTGCCTTCCTAACCCAAGGAAATATAGTGCTATAAGTCCTTCATCGTACATTAAAGGTCGTAAATCGAGAATTATGACTCTGATGGGTAAATTAAAGCAGGTTAATTTCAATGCAAAAGAAAAACCAGTCAAGAAAAAGAAAAGGAAATGAAAAATACAATAAAACTAACTGATTGGGGATTAATTGACTACAATCATGCTTGGGAGCAACAAGAAACTGCTTTTCAAAAAACAATTAAACGAAAAGTTGAATTACAGGAAACTGAGAATCTACTAGTTTATTGCGAACATCCTCATGTTTACACTTTAGGAAAAAGTGGTGACGAGCATAATATGCTGCTCAATTACATACAATTACAAGCCAAAGATGCTATTTTTGTAAAAACCAATCGAGGTGGTGACATTACTTATCACGGGCCGGGACAATTGGTGGGATATCCCATTTTCGATTTAGCAAATTTCGGTATTGGACTCAAAAATTATATTCACCAGATCGAAGAAGCAATAATCAAAACCTTGGCAGAATATAATATAGCTAGTACCCGCCTCGAGGGTGCAACCGGTGTTTGGCTCGATGTCAATTTACCTACTTGTCGTAAAATTTGTGCTATTGGTGTTCGCAGCTCTCGCTATGTAACTATGCACGGATTTGCACTGAATGTAAATACCGACTTGACTTATTTCAATCATATCAACCCCTGTGGCTTTGTCGACAAAGGAGTGACTTCTATGGAAAAAGAATTGGGTAGCAAAGTAGATATGGAGGAATTAAAAGCAAAGTTATTTAAGCAAATTGAGAAAGAGTTTAGCGTTTAGGGTTCATTTGGAAAAGTTTGGAATTTGGAGTTTTTGAATAACCATTCTTCTTAACCATACTTCTTAATTTGCCTTTGCCTAAGCCTTTGCCTTCTTCGCCACCTTAGGTTTGTCTACTCGTTCCCCATTATAGCATCGCAGCTTTTTGTCTTATTTTAGCGAGTCGTTCTGCAAAGGAACTATTCTTAAGTGCCACTTGCATATTATATCGTGCCTGCATTCTGACCAATGTATCGGCATCCAAGCCTAATGTGGCTTCAATAAGCATCGCTAATTCACTGTTCACTTGACGTTTAGAATTCAACATTTCATTCAGTAGCGAGTATGATATTTCCATTTGCAATGCAAGTTGTCGCTGTGAAATGTTGCGATATTCTAATTCATCTTTTATTATTTCGCCCGGATGAATGGGGAAATAGGGCGTATATTTGTTATTTGTTGTGCTCATAATCTTTTATTTGTAATGATTCGACAATTCAATGATATTGCAAATTCTAATCACTGTTTCGAAGTTTTCTTGATTTGATTCAGATTGAAAAATCTCGAATTCGATTCGGTATTGTTTATTTACTCTGACAGAATATAATCCTTGTTTATCGCCCGTCAGCGCCTCGAAGTTCATGGATTGATATTTATATAAATCTTCTTGATACACAGCCTCTTCCAAACGATATAAACATTTTGCATAAGCTCTTACAATCTCGGGCTGAAAGCGATGTTTCTTATCGGATATTGTTCCAGTCTCGTATAGTTGACGTAAATAATCTTTCTCAAATTTTAGAACCATCGTATTCCGTTTACTAACCACAAAGATAATAATTATTTATTGAGTTCACAAAAATGTGAACTAATTTTATAGGTTGGAAAAGTTTGGAATTTGAAATGAATAACTGCTTTTAGTCTTTTTGTTTTTTTTATTATTGAAAAACAAATCTTTATGGTAGTGAGATTGAGCTATTTCATGTCACAAATACACTATAATTTTCAGCATGTTTATTTATATTTGATCAAATCCACTAATTGTAAAAAATACTCCGTTGATCAAATATCTATATCTGATGGTTTTTTCATAAACGGTTTAACATCTGCTTTAACCAAGTCGATATTTGTGTGGGCTATTTTATCTTTAAGCAGCTTTTTAAAGGATTCGATAGTAAGTTGTTCAGCCATTGGAGTTTAAAATTGCCGAGTACGCTCAAAAAAATGTTCAAAATCCAATTCAACATTGTTTCTAACATACCATTCAAAATCATACCAATCACGTCCTTTTACACGATTGTTCCATTGGCGAAAAATCAATGCGTGCATTTTGCCTGCATATAAACTGGGCATCGTATAACAACGAGTCATAAAGGAATACGGCAATAACAATAGTTTTGATTCTGTTGAAAACCCCAAAGGTGGATTTACATCCAATTCGATTTTGATTTTCACATTACGTTCTGTTCTGAATTGAAGATTATAAATTTCAGTATCATCTTTCAAAAATGCCGATTCTATTGTTGATTCGTTTTTCTTTTCTTTTTTATTGATAACAACCTCTCTACCAAGTGCAGTAAATTCGTTGATAATGGGTGTAAAATACGCTTCAAGTTTAAAATCCTTGTTTGGTCTCAATAGCGAAAAATCCATATCTTCCGAAAAATTATCACAACTTGTGATAAATTTTCTTATCCAAAGTAAAATATTATCCCTAATTTGTCTCTAACTACATTGTAAATAACTAATATTCAATCCTACTTTTGATAATGTTGTTTTGATAATATTACTTTGTTC
>JBBSCW010000335.1:0-2788 GCA_038249855.1 Bacteroidales bacterium | reverse complement strand
TACCAACATCCGTGATACGGTTTCTAATAACTTGTCCGTTGAAGGACGTTCTTTTCGCTTTTGTCCCATAGAAAACTAAGATACTTTTTTTTCATAGCACCTCAAAAAAAGAATTAACCAAATAGTATTCAAAAAAGTTAAATCGTTAAAATAAAGCCAATTAAATAACCGGTGGGTTAAGTATCGCAGAAAAAACAACCGCTTTACGAATATCGAATCCATCTAAAAAGCCATTATAACATTCTTCTGTTTCTGTTTCAATTGATTCAGGGTTAAATGCTCTTTTTTCAATTGGCTGATAACCGGTGTTTTCGTAAGTAAAGTAGCGTGCAGCTTCAACTGGCTTTGCAACTATTTTAGGCTGAATAATTGGTTCTTCGCGAATAGGTTCCTCTTCTTCAGTCTCATTCAACCACGATGTAAAATCGGGAAATACTTCGTCCATTGGATTGCTAACCTTTCGCTCGGGGTTGGGAATATTTACAGGTTGTTTTTTCTTATTAAACAAACTGATGATAACAGCACCAACCATCACAATTATATATAAATAGTCTCCTAAGTTATCCATAATAACGTTTTTGATGTATAAAATGTGGCGGATTGACAAGATAATTCCTTGTCAAAACTAATGAAATTTTGGGCAAATACAAAACCCACTAAAACTGTCGCCTCCATCAGATTGTAATACATTGATACAAAATACCTTGCGGGTTGGCATTGATAAATACGCCTGTTGTGCCGCCATGGCTTTTTATTACCCGCTCGCCACTGTGGTTGTAGGTGTAGCGACTGGTATAGCCATCATCGCTGAGCATGGTAAGGCGGTTCTCTTCGTCCCACTGCATTTGGCGAAAGGCGTTGCTGATGGTATCCTCACGCAGGGTGGGGTTGCCATTTTCGTCGTAGGAGTATTTGCTTTCGCCAATCATACTTGCTGCATTGGGTTTTGTGCCGTTGTAAATATAGAAAAACTATGTACCGATTTACGCACATGAAATCAGTGAAACTTAAAAATACTGCGACCTTATAATTCTAAATAACCAACTCTAAACTAGGCATTTAACATCATCTTATACTCTTTTATCTTGTGCCATTCACAGTTGCAAACTGCCAGTAAAAATCCGAGAATATCACCCTCTATGATTAATAACTTTCTTCCTCTATTTCATATTGCTCAATATTCATATCTCCATTTTTTTTCACATAGACATTATAAAAATAACAATAGTCTGATTCAGGCTTGCAAAAATTCACATTAAATCCAACCAAATAAATTGAATTATCAACATCTATAAAATGTACTTTATTAATCAAAAAATCTTTAATATCAATAATCGCTGAATTTTTCAAAATATCTTTCTTTTTGAAATCCCCTTTTAATTTATATGAATTATTTAATCCCACTACTTCAAAAGATATGATACGCTCAGCAAAGCACTGCTTTTTGTATTTTACAGTATCATTATCAATATTTACTATACAAACTTTAACCATATAATTCAGTTCATTAATGGTTAATTTCTTTTCTATGGAATCATTCCCATATCTTATTAAATCACTTTTTTGATGAACATTATTTTGCGTTTTACTTTTACCTTTAGAGGATAAATTGCATGAAGTACCTAGCAATGCAAAACATATTAAAATAATAGATTTTATTGTTTTCATATTTAATTATTTAGATTACAAACCAATAATATTTAAAATCGCTCCAAGATCTTTTAAAATAGGAGCCTTACTATCTCTAAACCAATCGCTAACCTTAAAACTGCGTGATTCAAAATAAAAATTACGATTACCATCTTGACTTGGGTTAGTTGCTTGCGAAATCTTTTCCGAAGCTTTCAACAAAAATTGAGGGTCAATTGGATTACCATCAGCACCAATTGGATTTTCACTTCCCCCATTAACTCTTAATTCATAATGCAAATGTGAAGTATATGCATCTGTCGTCCCCGAACCACTTCCACCCATTTTACCAATAACCTGACCCTCAGATACTATATCACCTTCATTTAAATCCCCAATTTCTGACAAATGCATATATGATGTCGATACAGTACCTTCTTTTGAAGTTATTACAATTCTATTTCCACCTCCATCTTTATCTTGCTTTATAGTCCTTATTCTTGTTATTACTCCATCATGGGTAGCTAACACAGGAGCTCCTAAATCGGTATCACCACCTCCTTGATGATTCATATCAACTCCTTGATGTAAACGTATAGTTCCATCCTTTCTTTTCCTCTCTTCATGCCAATTATCCAAATGATTCCTTCCAAAACCTTTAAATAGTTTTTCGAGAGGCCACGGCCTCATTCCATCTGGGTCAATAAATTTAATCGGATTATTAACACAATACACATACCCACCCATGTTCGGATATTTCTCCGCCAGCGGGTCAACACCATAAAATCTACATTCTTTAGGTTCGTAATACCTCGCCCCATAATAAAGCAGCCTAGTTTGCTCGTCTTGCTCTTTGCCGTTGAACTTGTAAGGCATGCTGGGGCGGGTGGTGTGCTCGTCCACAAAGGCTTCCCCAAAAAGAATATAACATACAAATTGGGTAGCGGCACCTTCGCTGTCGGTGACGTACGAGGTGGAGCCTAAATGGTCGGAGTGGTAGTAATAGCACTCGTCCTCGCGCAGGGGTACGGGCAGGCTGTAGCCATAGCCGGGCTCTACATTGTTGGGGTCAACAGGTGGGCCGTACTGCACGGGTGGGCCTGGCACGTCGCCGGGTTTGTTTTTTATGGGTGGGCGAGGCCAGTTGTCGGGTATGTCG
>JBBSCW010000334.1:0-2795 GCA_038249855.1 Bacteroidales bacterium | reverse complement strand
TGCTTCTGATAAACCCAACAAGGAACTTCCAGTTGTACCAACCTCGGTTTCTCTTTTTAATCGTTCTGAGTTTATGTTTTTACCATAATGTTTAAAGATCATGCGTAAGCAGGTAGGGCCGCAGTCCATGGCATCGTGTTGCTTAAAAAAATGGAACGCCATAAAACTTTAGGTAATTATTGCCCTTATACTTTTATTAATCAGGCCCTTTTTTATTCGACCAAAGATTAGTTTTTCAAACTCTGCTGTTGAGTTAACAAGGTCTTCTTCATCAAACGCAAATTTTATTTGAGTAAAAAGCTGTCTTATCGACTTTGATTCATTTAATGTTTCTAATAATAGTAAATCAAGATAATCAATATCAGCTAAAGAATAGCCATACTGATCGCATTCGGGAACTACGAGTGTCAAAAATGATTCTTCCATGTTATGTTGCTTCATTAATTCGATGGCTATAAATTCCAATGGTGCATTATCTATAACTATCCAATTATACTTGGTTTCAATAACCTCATTTAGTGGATCGGCTAAAAGGATTTTATCATATACTGCCTCGGTGATACCAAAAACATACTCCGCATGATTTGCACTCGAAATATCCCGCGCATATAAATATTCTCTTGAGAGATTTATAAACTTATCCTTATTGATCGATGCCAAAGAGTTTTCAAATTGATCTAAATCATTAGCGTATGAATCAGCTTGTTGAAGAAGAACCGATTGCTGTTGGGAATTTTTTGCGAGTTCTAGTACTGATTTTAAAACTTCTCGCTTATCAATAACTGATGGCTCGATTCCATTTTTCACTTCATCAGTTTTATACTCACTCGTGCCGTGTTTAAAAGAGTCTTTTAAGTGGTGATGATTATTTAACAGAGTTGTCTCGCTATTGTCATTCTGCCACCAAAAATAATCTCTAACTAGTGGAATCTTAGTGTCATTAAATAATGCTATGATGCTATAATAATATTCCGGATAGTCTTGACGCAGCCTAAAGGCAAGCTGTTCGCAAACTCCCTTATTCCGTTTGTAGTCACCAATCAAATGGAGATACTTCTTGTTATGCGGCACTTCTATAAATGAACCAAGGTCGCGGTATTTGTTGTCACTTATTATTTCCTTAAATAGCACATTAACCTTTATCTCCTTTTGTTTAGCTAAACAATAAAAAAGGTACTGCTCAAAAAATATGTTGAAATTTGATACTTGAATTCTAGAAAAATTCTTTTCATTGTTGTTAACAAATTGAAACGCTTTTTTCGCATAGCTTTTAAAAAAAGAGGTGTCGGTTCCGCCAATAATTCCCGCGTTAAAAGCGTGTATTGGCTGCTTTCCATTTCTTTCAAATTCAATTTCCGTTGGAAAGTAAGTTAATTCTGATTCGAGATTTGCCAACATAGACTCATAATAACCTGTGGCTGCTTCTTCGTTTTGTGCAATCAGTTTTCCCGCTAATAAATCTTCATTAAACTTTTTCCAAATAAATACATCCCCGTCTATGTGCAGGAAGGGGCAATCTTGCTGTGCGTAAGTGTATAATTTTGGTAACGCCCAAAGTTGTGGGTGATATCGGTTTAAATTATCCAACCTGCAAACAACGTTGCTATACGGCAGCTTAAGTTTGTCAATTAATATATTAGCAGACACCTTATCACAATAAAGTGTAACGTTCGGGTAATATTCCTTCAACAGCAGACAACTTAAAGCCCAACTCATCAGGTTATACTCCGCGCCAGCCCAGCCAGCAGTAAAGCGAAATAAGTCAGTATGGCTGCATGACCAAAAGGATTGCACAATTTTCATTATGCAATAGCGTGATATTTGTACTTCCAATACATTTCAGAAAGCTACTGAAACAGTTATGCGGATTTTATTCATTGCTTGATGAATAAAATGCTTTTAATGCATAAATATTAAACTATGTGCTCAAAATATATTTTAATCATATTTCTGGAAGGTTACCAAGTACTATTTGGGGTAGTCAAATTTGTCTTTATCGATTGGCAGATTGAATTTAATTTCTTTATAGGTCTCCCACGCAAAAATTATCCCATCATTCATACTCGCTATGTAAGTCGGAATCAAATAACCATCAATATTTTTATAATTTGAAATAATCGTGTAAATGTTTGTCTTAGGGTCATAAATTGCCTCTAGAAGATAAGTCTGTGGATTTATTAGAAAAATTTTATGCTCCCTTTGTCTGGTCACTATATCAATTTCATGTAACGGATATTCCAAACCTGAGATTAACTTAGTTCCATTATAGGTTATTTTCCTACTATCATCCATACTCTTTTTAACAAGGGTTGGGTAGAAATCAAGTGTCATTGTCATTGTATCGTCATTGTTAAGTTCCATAGGAGGCATATTTCCTAGTACTATTACGCGCTTGTTCTTAAAAAAGTAAAAATTACTGGTTGAATTCAAAAAAAGTGAGTCACTGTATAATTCAACCTTAACTTTATCCGGCCAAACTTTATATATTCTTCCGTAGCTTACCTTATCATAGTTAGGCGGGTGAAACCCTGATTTAAAATCTTCTGTACTAAAATAATTCACTGCAGTAGCATAGGTCGTTTTAACCCTATCCCACTTAGAAATATCTCCATTTGAAACCGTATCTAAATAATGGTTCAGTATTTCACGGGCACCCTGCCCACGCAAAGGCGAAAGAAAAAAAAGGCAACTAATAGTTACTATCAATTGCCTTATGAAAAAAGTTCTTAGCATTTAATTATTATGGAATTTAATGGCAACCGTAGGAGACAGAAGAAAAATTAGCATAACACGCA
>JBBSCW010000333.1:0-2889 GCA_038249855.1 Bacteroidales bacterium | reverse complement strand
CGTTATATATAATAGGAAAGTCTGGAGACTTCCTTTTAGCTACGGCATAGCGAAAGACGCTATGCCGAACAGGGTGGAGAGAGAATTACATTAGCACACAGTCACGAAAAAAGTTATGAAAAAAGAGAGTGCAATTAAACTTTTCGAAGATAAAAAAATTCGTTCGATTTGGAATGAAGAAGAGGAGGAGTGGTATTTTTCTTTGGTTGATGTTATTGATGTGCTTACCGATAGTGCTAATTCAACTGATTATTTGAAAAAGTTGTTTATATTAATTGAAAAGTATACCAGTATTTCAATTCAAAAGTATACCAATTTATTTGATTAATTCAACCCTGAGAAGTTTTTTTAGGGGTACCCCTAAAAAAACTTCTCAGGGTTGGCGGATTTTTGCATTTTGTTGTTTCATTTTTGATTTATTTCCTTTGTTTCTCTCACTCGATACGAGTCACCATTCATATTAATAAGATAGGCTTTATGTGTCATTCTATCCACTAATGCTGCCGTGAGCACGGGATCACCAAATATTTCGCTCCAACGGTCAAAGTTTAAATTGGTGGTGATAATGGTTGATTTATTTCCTGTTCTGAGTGAGAGGTGGTTAAACAATAATTCTGAACCTTCCTTATCGAAAGATATGTAGCCAAATTCATCGCAAATAACCAAATCATACTTCTCAAACCTCAGTTCTGATTGCCGCAGGGTGCGTGAGGAGTGCGATTCGCGTAATTGAGTAAGTAGTCGGTGTACCGTTGTAAACAATACTTTATAGCCATGCAAACATGCCTTAAGTCCTAATCCTACAGCAATATGTGTTTTGCCTGTTCCTGGATTTCCGGCAAGCACTATGTTTTGTCCTGATTTAATAAAATCCAAGCGTTCCAATACTGGAAGTTTGGATGCTGCATCAGGGGGAAGAAGTTCTCGTTTCAAATCGTGCAAATGCATTTTAGAAGGAAATCCGGCTTGACGTATGAGCTCTTTTTTTCGGCTTTCCAATCGTTGCTCATACTCTCGTTCCATTAGTTTGAGTAAAAACTCTTCATACTGAGCATGTTCTCTAGCTGATTCTTGAGCAATATCCTCGTATTCATTTCTAAATGCAGGCAAACGTAACTCTTTGCTATAATGTATTATCTGATCTTTTAATTCGTTTTGTATTTTCATATTTCTGATTGTTTCTTTAATTTGATATGTATTAATTCATTATTGCAGCTAATTCCTTCAATAAATTTTTTGATTGGTCTGCTGTTTCGCTTTTGTCCAACACTACACAACTGTTCTCCGGGGATTTATTTCCTAAAATTGCTGTTATCTTTTCTGTAGTAATTGTATGTGTACAAAGGCTTAGCAGGAGTTTTACTGTTTCTTCCAACTTTGCTTGGTCTACATTAAATCGAACACAGAATTGAAGTAAATCAACGAAATCACGTGGATTGGAACTGAAATAATTATCGTACAACTCTTTTAAATAGGGACTACTCACAAGGGCTACGCTCGAGTTCAATGCACCTGGTTTGCGCTTAAATGTTGACAAGTAATGTTCAATGGAAATCAACCACTGATGACGACCAAAATTACGCTCATGAGTGGCTACAAGGGTGTTCTTATAGAAAATCTCCAGTTTCTTACTATACACTTTTACGTCCACCACCGATTCAACCAAATTATCGGGTACAGAATAATGATTAGTGCCAAAACAAATAGTGGCATATTTATCTACTTTACAAGGAATTGACTCACTAAAAGCCAGTGCAGAACCTATTTTGTATAAATGTACTTGTTCTTGTTTGAACAACTCATTGGCGCTCACTCCTGTTAGTTGCTGCTTAGTCTGATTCAGTCGGTCTACTGCTTGCTGTAAATGCTCTTGGGCTTGATCCAACGTTGAAAATGAATGTTTTGGCGCAAAAGCCTTGCGTCTAACATATTCAACACTTCGTTCTACATGACCTTTCTCATTTCCGCTATAGATATTGCAGAAACGATGAGTAAACAGGTAATGACCACGCATTTCAAGCAAAGCCCGAGTGGGTTCTTTTTCATGTAAACCCACAAACCGAGATACTGCAACACGCATATTATCATAAGTCATTTGTTGATACACACCACCTATATGGCTGAAAAACAAAGTGTGTGATTCCATGAATGCCAAAGTATCTTGACGTTGGAATAAAAGTGAATAGCGGTAATTACTGTACGCCGAGGTAAATACAGCTAAATAAAATCGACTCAACACACCATTTATGTCCAGTTTAACCTCACCCCAATCAAACTCGCACACATCACCCGGTTGGTATACCTGCCGGATATATGCTTCTTTACTTGATTGTCGCTTGAGCTTGGCTCGTGTGTAGTTACAAACGGTGGTATAACCAACCTCAAAGCCTTGATGCTGCAAGGATTCTAAAATATCTATATTTTTTAAAACCTGTTTGCGCAAGCCTGAAGTTACTTTTAATTCATTATCAGATAAATGAATATCTATTGCTTGGGATACTTCTTGTGTCAACTTACGCTTTGCACCGACTCTTGAGGCGTAACTTGGTGGTGAAGTTAAACTGCTTGATAATAAAGCTTTTGACGGCGATTGATTATTTACTTGTTGAAGATTCTTGTATTCCTCAACATAACGCTTTACGGTCTTACGATTCACTTGAAGGTCTCGTGATATCTGACGCTGACTCTTACCATCACGATAACTCTGTAGGATTATTTCTTGTTTTGTATACATGTTTATCATTCTTTTATAACGAAAATTTTATTCGTTAGGATGAAATCACTGGTATACTTTTCAATTAATGGGTGGCCCCTTTTTCAATTAATATATACAGCTGATCGGTGATTCCCGCAGAACAGGTAATTTTTTCTACCTATGGCCATTGGTCT
>JBBSCW010000332.1:0-2901 GCA_038249855.1 Bacteroidales bacterium | reverse complement strand
TCTGGTAGTGGTCCGCAAAACCGCAATGAAGAACTGATGGGACATAAACCATTTTTGGTTTTAGCCGATTATCTGACCCGCAACGGGATTGGGGTTTTGCGTTTCGACGATAGAGGAACTAATCTCTCGAAAGGCGATTTTGGTACCGCTACAAGTTTCGACTTTGCAAACGATGTGGAAGCTGCGGTTGAATACTTAAAATCGAATCAACACGCTGATATTAAAAATATTGGTTTGATAGGCCACAGCGAAGGCGGAATAATTGCACCCATAGTGGCTGCACGTAATAAAAGTGTGGCATTTATCGTTTTGATGGCTGGAACGGGAATCTCAGGTGCTGAACTATTATTGCTACAACAAGAATTAATAGCCAGAGGAATGGGTACGAGCGAAAGTGAAATAAAATCGACTCAGAAAATTAACAAGGATATATTTGCATTGGTGAATAGTTACAAAAATCAAGATACACTTAAAACAAAAATCAGCAATTATCTCCAACATAGTTCAGAAATGGAGCAAATGATAAAAAGTCAAGGGAAATCGACTGATGAAGTAGTCAATGCTCAACTTAAACAAATCATGACTCCGTGGATGCTGAATTTCATTCGATACAATCCGGCTTTGATACTCGAAAAAATAAAATGCCCAGTTTTAGCCATCAATGGAAACAAAGACACACAAGTTCCTTCGAATGTAAACTTACCCGCCATAGAAAAGGCATTGAAAAAAGGCGGTAACAAAAACGTTACTATCAAGGAATTAAACGGATTGAATCACTTATTTCAAGAATGTAAAACCGGTTTGCCCAGTGAATATGCCGAAATAGAACAAACAATAGCACCTGTGGCACTTGAAACAATAAAAGATTGGTTGAAGAAAATAGCTGCAAATAAGTCTACTTCACGATGAGGATAAGTAAAGTTAAAATTTATTCGAAATGAGGATAATCTTACTGAAAATTTGCTGTTATACGAAGGAACTCGAAAATACCCAACAAGAGTAGAAGTGAAACAAAACCAGAAAACAAGCTGGGTTGCCATTGATCTAATCAGAACAATTGATAAAGTAAGGATAATAAAAATACTCGGCAAATTGAGTAAAAGTGAAATTGCCGAGATTAAATCTGTAATAAAAGAAACATTTGTTGATTGATGAACAAATAATCCAAGAGCTAATAGCTACTACACTTACATTCGGGTAAACACATAATTGTCCGAGATTTTACAAGATTATGCTACATCAACATTTTAATGCTATCCATCAGGAGTTTTAAAATAATTTTTCGCCAAAAAATGATTATCTTTGTCCTCCAAAAAATTGAACAAAAATAGATAAATAGAAATGGCAAAGCAATTGACTTCACGGAGCGAAAATTACTCACAATGGTATAACGATTTAGTATTAAAAGCAGATTTAGCCGAAAATTCAGCAGTTCGTGGCTGCATGGTTATCAAACCTTATGGCTATGCAATATGGGAAAAAATACAAGCCGAATTAGACAGAATGTTTAAAGAAACTGGTCATGTCAACGCCTATTTTCCTTTGTTTATTCCTAAATCATTTTTGAGTAAAGAAGCTGAACATGTGGATGGTTTTGCCAAAGAATGTGCTGTAGTTACGCATCATCGCTTGATGGCTGACCCCAACGGAAAGGGCTTAATTGTAGATCCCGAAGCTAAGCTCGAAGAAGAATTAATTGTTCGCCCAACCTCCGAAACCATCATTTGGAGTACTTATAAAAACTGGATACAATCCTACCGCGATTTACCAATATTAATCAACCAATGGGCCAATGTGGTTCGTTGGGAAATGCGTACTCGTTTATTTTTACGTACCGCTGAATTCTTGTGGCAAGAAGGTCATACGGCACATGCTACCGAAGCAGAAGCTGTAATCGAAGCCAAACAAATGTTAGAAGTTTATGCTGATTTTGCTGAGCGTTTTATGGCTGTTCCGGTTCTTAAAGGCCTAAAATCGGCCAACGAACGTTTTGCTGGTGCTTTGGAAACCTATTGTATTGAGGCATTGATGCAGGACGGAAAAGCATTACAAGCAGGAACATCGCACTTCTTGGGTCAGAATTTTGCCAAAGCATTTGATGTGACCTTCGTAGATAAAAGTAATAAAATCGATTATGTTTGGGCAACTTCATGGGGAGTTTCAACCCGATTGATGGGCGCACTTATCATGACCCATTCCGATGATAACGGCTTGGTTCTCCCTCCTAACCTCGCTCCATATCAAGTAGTTATTGTTCCTATTTATAAAAACGAAGAACAACTTACAACTATCAACGATAAAGTGAATGAGATAATCCCAAAACTTAAAAAATTGGGTATTTCGGTTAAATACGACAACAGCGACAATAGAAAACCAGGTTGGAAATTTGCCGAATACGAATTAAAAGGAGTTCCTGTACGCTTGGCTTTGGGTGCGCGTGATCTTGAAAATGGTACAATTGAAATTGCACGCCGTGATACGTTGACCAAAGAAACCGTTGCTATCGAAGGCATTGAATCACATATCGATAATTTATTGAAAGAAATTCAGGAAAATATCTTCCAAAAAGCATTTGATTATCGTGCTTCAGTTACCCGTGAAGTAAATTCATACGAAGAGTTTAAAGTGGAAATTGAAAAAGGTGGGTTCTTACTTTGTCATTGGGATGGAACGCCCGAAACCGAAGAACGAATCAAAGAAGAAACAAAAGCTACGATACGTTGTATATTGATAGATGGCGATAAAACTCCAGGTGTTTGTATGTATTCAGGTAAACCATCAAGCGAAAGGGTTGTATTTGCAAGAGCTTATTGATTAAAAACATGTAAGGGACAAGCGGTTTCCTTACCGCTTGAAAACAAAGGACAAATAACTCAGTGACTTAAAGAACATTCATCAAGC
>JBBSCW010000331.1:0-2921 GCA_038249855.1 Bacteroidales bacterium | reverse complement strand
CTCCGGATTTTTTCACCTCTTTTTTCAATTTTAGGGGGGTCAGTATCTGCCGGACTGTCATGAAAAACGATCATGAAAAACCGAAAAATAATCTAATTTTTTACCGGACTCCGGGGGTCAGCATCGTCCGACATATCCAATAGCGAATGGCTGATTCCACAACACCTTCTTCTTTGGCTATACTATATAGTTACTTTGTCCTTTATCAAGCTTTGATTGTATCCTTTGTCGGCGTTCACCGGTAATCTTATGAGCGGTTCCTTTGCGGGCATCATCTCCAAAAAATCCAGCTTCGCCCTTCTCTACGAACTTCTTATAGGCACGCCCAACGGTATCCTCACTAACTCCAAAAGCTCGCTCTACATCTACCTTGCGGCATAAGCCCAGATGTATAAAGTTGCTTGTAATGAACAATCAAAAATTCACGATAAAAAACCGCTCAAATATTTTTGATTGCAATGTCAATTTTGGCTACCTTAGCCCAAGTTAAAAGAAGGTCATGTTTACCCAAAAGGGATGTGTTTTTTTGGTATAATTCACTAAAACGCACATATTCAATTCATAAACAAACCATTTTTATTTTTTTATAAATTGCTCATATGAAGTACTATGTATAACTTTGGATTAATAGGTGCTGGTGGTTACATCGCTCCTCGCCACATGAAAGCCATAAAAGAAACGGGTAACAACTTAGCTGCAGCACTCGATTTGAACGACAGCGTGGGAATTATTGATAGTTATTTCCCGAATTCAGCTTTTTTCACTGAGCCAGAACGCTTTGAAAGGCACATGGACAAACTACGAAGGAAGGATATAAATAAAATTGATTTCGTAAGTATTTGTTCTCCAAATTATTTGCACGATTCGCATATTCGGATGGCCTTAAGAAATGGGGCTCATGCTATTTGCGAAAAACCATTGGTTTTAAATCCTTGGAACATAGATGCCTTACAAGAGATTGAGCACGAAACCGGGAAAAAGATCTACACCATCCTTCAATTACGTTTGCATCCGGCAATTCAACAGCTCAAAAAGAAAATTGAAGAAGGTCCAAAAGGTAAAGTTTATAATGTAGACCTCAAATATATTACCTGCCGTGGTAAATGGTATTTTATTTCCTGGAAAGGAGATATCCATAAATCGGGTGGTGTGGCAACCAATATCGGAGTGCATTTCTTCGACATGCTTGGCTGGATTTTTGGTGAATTCAAGGGTGTGGAACTTGTGATTAATAACCCGGCAAAAGTAGGTGGTAAACTTTATTTTGAAAATGCCAATGTAAACTGGTTTTTAAGCGTCGATGAAAATGATCTTCCAGTCGAAGCACTTGTTGCGCAAAAACGCACTTTTCGAAAAATCGATATTGAAGGTCAGGAATTAGAGTTTAGTGAAGGATTCACCGATTTACACACAGTAAGCTACAAGGAAATCCTTGGGGGAAAAGGTTTTTGCATCGAAGATGTTCGTAAGAGCATTCAGATTGTAAGTGACTTGCGAAAAATTTAATCAATACAGCTTTCAATGAAACATATCGTTACCATTATTGGTGCCAGACCCCAATTTATTAAGGCCGCAGTTTTGAGCAGGTTAATCAGAAGTAGCTCGTGGAAATATAAATTTCATGAAACATTGATTCATACCGGGCAGCATTATGATGCTAACATGTCGGAAGTGTTCTTTACTGATATGAAAATTCCCAAACCAGATATCTATCTGAACATTGGGGGCGGAATGCATGGCGAAATGACAGGTAGAATGCTTATACAGATTGAAGCTGAATTACTGAGGTTGAAACCCGACTTAGTTGTAGTTTATGGTGACACTAATTCGACATTGGCAGGCGCATTGGCGGCCTCAAAATTGAATATCCCGATCGTACATATCGAAGCAGGTCTGCGTAGTTTTTACAAAAAAATGCCCGAAGAGCAAAACCGCATTTTAACAGATCACCTCTCAGAATGGTTGTTTTGCCCAACTGAGGTAGCAATTAGAAACTTAAATAACGAAGGTATTGCACAGAATACTCATTTGGTTGGTGATATAATGCTTGATGCATCTCTTTTTTATCGACAAATTATAAAAGATGACGATGCTAAAGGAATATCACGGCTCAGAAATATCGAAGGTCTCACTTCTGATTTAATCAACGGAAATTTTGCTCTTGCAACGGTTCATCGTGCTGAAAATACAGATGATCCCACAAAATTATCCAGTATTGTTGATGCATTTAATAAATTGAAAACCAATATTATTCTACCACTACATCCGCGCACAAGGAAATATATTGATGCTTCAGGGCTATCGCTTAATTCGAATGTTTTTGTAATTGACCCTATAGGTTATTTAGAAATGCTTGAACTTGAAATGAATTGCAGCTGTATTCTTACCGACTCGGGCGGCATACAAAAAGAGGCCTATTTCATGCAAAAACCGTGTATTACTTTGCGAGAACAAACGGAATGGGTGGAAACTGTTGAGAGTGGTTGGAATATTCTGGTTGGAAGTGATCAGAAAAAAATCATAAAAGCCTATTCTCGGATGAGTCCAGAAAAAAATGAAATTCCATCGTTGTTTGGTAACGGAAATGCTGGGTGCAAAATATTATCAATACTATCTGACGCCTTTTAAAATACAACCGGTAGTGACTGCAACTGTCTACTATAGAATGAATTTTGTTTCCTTGCTTTCTGTAATATACGCCAAATATTCAAAATAAAGTTCAAACTAACCAAATTAATACCATACACCACTCCTACCTGAATGATGTGGAAGAAAAGAAGATGAATATCTGTTGAATTGTATCCAAAAACAGCACCAGATTAATAATAATTTGTTAGTCAAAGAATTACCATTGATATTCGCCAACACACTGTATATAAAGACCAACTCAACTAATTATTACATTAAACCGTTTTAAAATT
>JBBSCW010000330.1:0-2976 GCA_038249855.1 Bacteroidales bacterium | reverse complement strand
TATTATTGACATAACCCGCCTTTATTAGAGCGGCATGCCTTATGTTGGTATTTAATAAATTAGTGAATGAATTCGCATTCATGTAGGTGCAGAAACGGCCATGCCCATCGCCAACCCACCAACATTAATAAGCGAAAAAGCCTTACCTCGAAGCAGATTTCGCCATCCGATTTTGAAATAGCTTTTATAAATACCGTATCTGTTTAGTTTTTTATATCCTTCTGCTGGCCTGACAATACCTAGTCTAAATAATAAAAGTACATCTACCATAAAGCGGAGATCCGCTTTCAACTTTCCACTCTTGCTTTCCTTGCTTCATACACTTCCATTAAATCACCCTCTATATAATCCTGCATCTTCGGGTGGCAATACCAGCGAAAGAAGCCGAGGAATAATTTGGGAGGGTTGTGTTTCATTGATTATTCTGAGCGGAGACTATTTACCGGATTAGCTGTAGCAGCTTGCCCGCTTTTATAACCTATTGTCAAAATGCCAATACACATTACAACAATTCCAGAGACGACAAATAATTCCCAACCCAAATCGATTCGGTAAGCAAATCCTTCCAACCATTGATTCAAGGCCATGTATGAAACAACAGTAGAGACAATGCTTGCAAAAACTATAAGCTTTATAAAATCTTTAGTCAAAAGCACTAAAATTCCAGAAACTGATGCACCCAGAACTTTACGAATACCAATCTCTTTGGTTCTTTGTTGTACTGTTAATGTGGCAAGGCCAAATAACCCGAGACAAGATATTAGAATAGCCAAGCCACAATAAAAATAAAATAGATTAATAACATTTTTGTCATTCGCATACTGCGCATTATAGTAGTTATCCAGAAAGAAAAAATCAAATGGATTTCCTGGAAAGAATTTTTTCCAGGCCTCCTGAATAAATAAAATTGCCGATTGAAGATTTTCTTGATTAACTGAACTACTGAGTTTTACAGAAAGGCTAGAGCCACCTCCTGCTGAGAAGAGAATCGGATTTATTTCACTCTTAAGGGATTGCTGATGAAAGTCATCAATGATACCTACAATTCGACACTTATTGTCTCCCCAAAAAATAAAAGTATCAATGGCTTCATCAGCGGAGTTGTAACCCAGCGTCTTCAAGCCTTTGACGTTTAAAATAATAGGTTCTATCTTGCTACCAAACTGACCGGAAGGGTAATCTGCTTCAATAAAATCTCTTCCAGCAATAAGATGCAATCTGTATGACTCAATAAAATCAACGTCAACTATGTTAATTAAAAAATTCCAACTTGGATAATCCTTGACAGTATCTATGGATACGTCACCAGTCCAACCAATAACTTCACCTGGAATAGCGCTCGAACTTGATATTGAGTTAACAATAGACTGACCCTGCAAATGCGTTTTAAAGCTGGCAAGCTGAGCTGAAAAAGAAGATTCTATTACTGTGGGTGCCTTAACGATAAGGGTTTGCTTAACGTCAACACCAAGATTCTGACGCTGTAAATATTGAAACTGTTTATTGAAGACAAGTACTGCCGATGTCAATCCAATAGCGCAAGTAAATTGAAAAACTATCAATGCTTCGCGAAGTGAAAATCCCTGACGATTTTTTACAAACTTGCCCTTCACAATCAGTGCAGGGCTGAAAGAAGATATAGTCCATGCAGGGTACAATCCTGCAACCACTATTCCGCTTAAGAACAAGAAAAAAATTGAAAGGCCAAATACTGAAGTTTCAATAAGTGATAATTCATTAAAAGAATAAGGCAATCCGGTTATTCGATAAAACGGAGTTGCTAAAATTGACACAAGTATGATTGCAATCAATATACTCAGGCCGTTAATAATTAATGTTTCAACTAACAATTGAGATATAAGTTGAAATCGGCTTGCGCCTGAAATCTTTCGAATTCCTACTTCGCGTATTTTGGTAGCCGATCTCGCTGTTATCAAATTTATATGATTAATCCAGGCTATAAATAAAATGAGTCCTGCTATCGACATAAGAAAATAAATCGTTACCGCATTGCCGCCAGGTTTTATCTCCTCGCTAAGAGCGGAGTGAAGATGAATGTCCTTGATGGGTTGCGCAGAAATTTGAACTTTTGATTTATCAAGATTAAGTTCAGTGGCATGATTGGATACGAAATCATTAATTTTTTCTTGAATTGATGCTTGTTGTGTCTTGGGTTCAACCTCTATATAAGTATAAGTAGTAAAATTTTGAAAATACTGATTGCTTTCCAGCGAACTAAGGGAAAGTAATATTGTAAAGTCCAGATGAGTAGCTGATGGCAGATCAGATACCACACCCGTTACTGTATAATCATTTTCCTCGAAGCTACCTTTCAAGTGCAAGACTTTTCCTATTGGATCGTCCGTACCGAAATATCGGCTAGCCGTTGAACTTGTTAGAACTGCTGTAAAAGGTTTTTTAAGTGCGGCATTATTTCCTTTTTCCCATTTGAGCGAAAACATAGATAATAGTGAAGGATCAGCATAGTAGAGATTGTGTTCATTAAAGAGAAGATCATTATACTTCAGCGTGCAATCAAACCAATATCGGGTAGACATTAAACGAGCTGACTGAGCAACTTCAGGTAATTTTTCACTTAGGCCTGAAACTGTAAAGTGAGGAGTTTCAGCACTTTCATTTACTTTCAGATTATCCTTATAAGTAGAGGCTGTAATCCTATAAATTTGGTCAGCATTCTCTATAAAATTATCAAACCGCAGTTCATGAATTGAATATTGAAAAATCAAAATACCTAATGCAGTACTTACGGATAAACCGAGAATACTTATTGCAGAGTAAGTTTTATCCTTAATCAAATTTCTCCATCCAATTTTAAAATAGCTTTTATACATACCGTACGTGTTTAAATTTTTATATCCTTCCATAGGTCTTATAATGCTTGGCCTGAAAAGAAGCAGGACATCAACAATAAATTTTACATCTGCTTTTCGCTTTCCACCTTCTTTCAATCGTTTT
>JBBSCW010000329.1:0-3001 GCA_038249855.1 Bacteroidales bacterium | reverse complement strand
TTATATATTTTTATATTTGTGACTTGTATGAAAAAGAGCTACAGATTAATTGTCAACGTTTCAGCAATAACTCTAAACCGGAGTTTACAGATCAGGAAATAATGACCATTTATCTTTTTGCTGGATACGAACAACGGTATTTTCAAATCAACAAAATTTATTCATTTACAAAAGATTATCTTTTGTCTTGGTTTCCGAAACTACCTTCGTATCAAACTTTTTCATATCGATTAAATTTATTGGCAGGTGCTTTTCAGGCACTCGCAAGCAAACTTATAGTTTCATTTAAACCAGAGAATTGCAGTAGTCTACTCTCAATAGTCGATTCAATGCCTATTATTACAAGCGGTGGTAAAAATAGGAATGGGAAAGTGGCTTCTGAGATTACAGCAAAAGGTTTTTGTTCTACTAAAAACATGTATTATTATGGATGCAAAATCCATGCAATGGCAAGTGTTAGACCTGGCAAAATTCCTTTTCCTGAAAGTATGATTATTATTCCCGCTGAAGACAACGATTTGTCTGCCTTTAAACAAGCGTGGGGAGATAATATCTTTTCAAAAGTAATTCTTGGGGACAAGGCTTACTCTGATAAAGAATACTTTAACCACAATAAAAGAAAAAATCAAGATATTGAAATGCTTACTCCTGTAAAAGGAATTAAAGGGCAAACTAAAGAAATAAAACAAAGAGATAAAGCTTATAATGACTTATTCTCAACTGTAGTTTCTAAGGTAAGACAACCTATCGAGTCGTTTCTTTAACTGGTTAAATGAAAAAACAAAAATTCAAAGAGCGATGAAAGTCAGATCAACTGCCGGATTACTTATTCATTTGTTTGGCAAAATGTCAATTGCTTTCATTTATCCGATTTCCCTAAAATGCCAAGAAACTCAATAAATAACTCTTTATTATTTTGTGCCATATATTCCTTTATTTGGTGTTTTTAATATGTAATTATCAGACTGAAAGGTGAATAGCATAACATCTTCTATTGTGTCAATAAAAGGTTTACGAAAACACCCCTAATATTTCAATATTTGCTATTGTTGAAGCTAATTTTGGGCTTAACTTATTCTCTTTTGAGTTTATTGATATATTCCGTTATACTTTCCACCCGTTCCACAAATTCTTCGTTGGTTGGGAAAAATTGCTGAATATTTTGTGGTAGTTTCTCCATCAAATTGTAAGTAGCAATGCCTATGGGTTTATTCACATCTTGTAAAGCAAATTCGACCACAGTACGGCTTTTCGATTTGCAGATAATAATTCCGATACTCGCCTGCTCATGTGTTTTTTTGACCAAAACATTCAGTGCGCCTAAGTAGAAATTCATTTTTCCGGCAAACTCTGGCTGAAATTCTTCCGTTTTTAACTCCACTGCCACCAGACATTGTAATTGTCGGTGGTAAAGTAGTAAATCAATTTCAAATGTTTTATCATCAACCCTTAACGGATATTGATTGCCTACAAAGGTAAAATCGCCACCCAGTTCAATTAAAAAATTACGTATATTTGACAAAATTGCTTGTTCCAACTGTGCTTCGTTGTATGGTTCAGTCAGGTTCAAAAACCCAAACATATATTCGTCTTTTGCCATCAAACTTGCCATTTCGGCAGTTTTCGCAGGGAGTGTGTTCGTAAAATTGGTCTGATTAATCAGCGTGAGTTGGTAAGATTGAGCTTCTATTGCATTGATTAATAATGTTTTCGACCATCGATATTCTTTTGTTTGGTGAATATAAAACAGCCGTTCGTGTTCGTTTTTGCATTTCTCAATAATAATGATATTGTGTGTCCATGGAATTTCTGACACCATTGGTGGCAGAATTAAAGAGCTGTGTTGATATTGTTCAACCAACGTCCTCATCCTCTATAGATTACGAGCCGGAAAGCCATCCATTCCCACAAATTCTTTTTGTAGTTCGGTGGCTAAAATTTCTACAATGCTTTTGCCCCATCCAAATTGTTGTTGACGTTCGAGAATGGTTTTACCAATATTCCAATAGAGTGAAATTTGCTCACTGTTCACCTTTTGCAGAGCGCGTTATTGAGCCGATTTAATTTGAGCTTTTATGTCGGTTATAAATTCAATTTGGGTGTGGTCTAATTGCATAGTTAGTTTGAGTAAACGTTTTCAATATGGTTTTTAGAATTTATAGGTTTTGTCTGTTATAAACTTCATTTTCAATACAACACGCCTCGCAAAGATAGTGAAAATTAGGATATTATTTTTTCAAAAAGTGGTTGCCCAATTAGTTTATAAATAGCTGCTCCTTGTTTTTCGCAGATATCGAAACATTTTTCCATTTGCAGATTTAATAACTTTGCATCCTCAACTGAATAAGTGGGTTACTATGTTTCCATGCTAATATAATCTGCAAAGTCATCGTCAGGGTGGAAACTCATGTTCTCTTCGTTTACAAGTTGAAAAGCAAACAGTTTTACATCTTCTATTGTATTGATTTCATTAATCATAACAGTATGTTTTATTGAGTAAAATATAAGATTGCACTTATTCAAAATTTTTATTCACAAAAATACTGAATAGTTTTCACAACTTATGACATAAAGGAAAGAATCTTCTACAACAAAAATACATAAAAAGAATAACACAACAAGCTAAAAATGAATTCATTTGTGAAAATAATTCAGAGAGTATTTTTTTTATATTGCTGATAATCAATGAATATATATTTTAATCTGAGTTTTTTTTAGTATTTAGGATGCTATCGAGGAGCTATTGAATGGGAAAAATTCAAGATAATAGCAGGAACTTCAAGTTTATAGCACTATCCGATAATGAAAACCTGCTCCAAAATCTGATTCTATTATACGCAAAACGACCCGAATGATATAATCACTCGGGTCGGTTTTGTTTGATTTTTTTAGAAGTCAATTATACTGGACTGATTGCTTCCGAAGGACATACATCAGCACAAGTGCCACAATCGGTGCATATATCAGCATCAATCACATAGATATCACCCTCTGTAATTGC
>JBBSCW010000328.1:0-3031 GCA_038249855.1 Bacteroidales bacterium | reverse complement strand
TCGGCATACTCAGCCAATTGAATGGCTATTTCCAATGCTTCTTTTGATAAGGCAAGTCCTTGTTCTGCTTTTTGTTGTACTTCCTTGGTCTTTTCTTTAATTAAACTTAGGTAGTCTGGTGTTTCGTCCTTTTCGATAATTATGGCATCCGCTTTTCCCGCTTGCGGTCCGAATACTTGTGGAAATTCCTTTTTCCAGTCGAATGCTTTATCACCCGCCAAGGCTGGGTCGTCAATCAGTGAGTTTCCACACTTTATATTGTTACTGAGGTCGTTTAGTTTGCGGTTGGGCTGTGCAGTTCGCAACCACAACGAGAGTTTGGCAATCTCCACGCTTTCTTCGTTGATATCCACGCCAAAAAGATTATTTTCTAAAATACTTTTCTCTACATCGCTCAATACCAAGGTATCACCAAAAAGTTTGGCTTGTAATTCATCAATATAATGATGCTCCTGTATCAGAAAATCCAAGGCTTGCACCAGAAAGGTCCCTGAACCACAAGCGGGATCGCAAATCGTGAGTTGCAGCAGCCATTCTCTGTAGGCAGTCAGCTTTTCATACAATAGTTTTTTAGTGACTTTATTTTGTTTTCTATCAGTTATATAGTCTTCCTCCTTTATTCCCAACTCAAGCTGTTTTTCTTTGCATAGCTTTCCTATGGTATTATCAACAATGTATTTGGTAATGTATTTTGGAGTATAGACAACACCGTCTTTTTTGCGTTTTGTTTTGGTTTTATCAAACGTAGAACCACTCAATTGGGCATTAATCTCATCGAGTTCGTTCAGTGAGTTTTCAAAAATATGACCTAGGATATTTACATCCACTTCACTGGCAAAATCATAATCGGACAGTTTCAAGGTATGGCGGTACAGCAGGTCATCGTCAATTTTTAACGCATCCAGTATATCGTCAGGTTTAAACAAGCCACCATTGTAGGCAAATACATCGTGATGCTTCCCTTTATAACCAGTATTCAGATAGCCAAAATACATTTTAAAACGGTTATAAAGTGGGAAATAAGCGTCCATATCTTTCAGATCGTTCCATTGTTTCAGAATTTCACGCACCGAATTGGGAGGCAATAATTGTCGATCCTCAGCAAAGAACAGAAACAGAAAGCGATCCAATAGTTTCTGCGATTTCTTGAATAACAGCAACTCGTCGGTACCCGGATTCAGTACAACTAAATTTTGATGCAGTTCACGTTTGAATAATGAATAATCTTTGTAAAGCTTTTTGGTAATAATGTCTTCCTCACTTAAAGAAGCATTTTTCATCTTCTTGGGTAGGTCGGCAGCTATATTTTCGGAGGCCAAGCACAACCATAGCAGTTCAAACTCTTGTAGGGTAAGCGTAAACAGATTAAACTCAATATGATCAATGGCATTGTCAATATAAAATCGAAGCTTCTCAAAATTAGAAATAATGATGTAGGTACATTCCGGCTGGTTGTTTTTGTAGCCAAAGGCTTGTGGCTCAATTTTATTCAGATCTGTTGTATCAGTTCCTTTCAGCTCAATCACTGCTCTTATCAAGGGGGCATGCCCCCTTGGCGAAGAGAGAAGTATTGCACCATCGGCTTTTTTGTTGTCCTTTACGTTTTTGTATTCTGTAGTTAGATTAAATCCGGGATTTGGATTCAATGTATATCCCAAAATGTTGACAAACAAGTCACGCAGAAAACCTTCCTGATACTGTTCTTCTTTGCTTGAACGTATATTCTGCTGTATTTCAGGATTATGGAAATGTGCTTTGAATCGTAGATAATCAGCTTGAATTTGTTGTGGGTTAAGTACCTGTAGATACTTTTTAAGTACAGTATTCTGAAAAAACGCCATATAAGTATCATTTAAGGATTAATTCAAAATCTAAATTTATTTATGCACAAAACTACAAATTAATTTTACATTTATGGTTGATTTTAGACATTTTTCTTAGATTATAAAAGTGATATTGTCCGCTAAGTAATTTTTATATCCCTACTGGACTTATAAATAATAATTCTATAACTTCAAAATTTCATTAGAATCAGCATTTAGTTTTGTCGAATAATCAATTAAAAATATTAAAAAATGAGAAAATTAATCATGGCATTTGCCGTACTTGCATTTACATTTAGTAATGTATCTGCAAAATCAGAAAAAGAAGTTCCCGCAAAAGTAAAAACTGCTTTTAGTGCAAAATTCGTAAAAGCGACTGATGTAAAATGGGACAAGGAAAACAAAACTGAATGGGAAGCAGAATTTAAAATGGATGGCAAGGAGTATTCTGCAAATTACGATTTGCAAGGTAAATGGATGGAGACAGAGTATAAAATTACTGCTGCAGAATTACCAGCAGCTATAAAAGCTTCAATTGAGAAAAATAATGCGGGTTGTAAAATAAAATCGGCTGAAATATCAGTCACTCCAAAAGCAAAAGTGTACGAAGTTACAATTTTAAAAGGGAAAAGAGAAGTTGAAGTTTGCTATGACGAAAGTGGAAAAATAATTAAAGACTAACTATCAAAAATTTTTCTGAAACAATAATTAAAAACCCAGACAACATGACAACATTTCATGTTGTCGGGATTTTTTTAATTTATAGATCGCAAGAATCAAGAGGCAAGAGCCAAGATGTAAAGTGCTTATTATCAATTATATTTCAAATTATTATGTCAGATATACAAACTCGTTGTATATAAATAGGCTCGTTAACTATATAACAGATTTAAAATTAAATGAAAAAGAATATCTTAATTGTCATCATTAGTTTAGTAAGTTTTCAAGTTATACAAGCCGAAATGAATCAACAGGGAAGTTTAAGAGGAATTATAGCCGAAAAAACAACTGGTATCCCATTAGAGTTTGCTACTATTGTTGCAAAAAACCTACAAGACAGTACAATTGTAAAGGGAACAGTTACTGACAAAAATGGCACTTTTGTAATATCAGGGTTGCCAAGTGGTCAATACAAAGTTAGTTATAGTTTTATTGGGTTCAATAAAATAGAATTACCAGTGCTAACAATTAATTCAAAACAAAATAAT
>JBBSCW010000327.1:0-3125 GCA_038249855.1 Bacteroidales bacterium | reverse complement strand
GGAATTTGGATGGAAGATATACCAATGCCTGTCATGGGAATCAACGATGTGTTGATTAAAATTTCTAAAACTGCTATTTGCGGTACCGATTTGCATATTTACAAATGGGATGAATGGTCGCAACAAACCATTAAAACTCCAATGACTATCGGTCACGAATATGTGGGTACAATTGTCGATATGGGAAAAGGTGTCGATAACTTAAAAATTGGTGAACGTGTAACTGGTGAAGGTCATATTGCTTGTGGTCATTGCCGCAATTGTAGACGTGGAAAATTGCATGTTTGTGAAAACTCGATAGGAGTAGGAGTGAACAGAGATGGAGCTTTTGCCGAATATCTTTCGTTACCATCTCAGAATGTAGTGAGATTGGATTCACGAATTTCTGATGAAATGGCTTCCATCATGGATCCATTTGGCAATGCTACTCATACCGCTTTGTCGTTTCCTTTGATAGGGGAGGACGTATTAATAACTGGTGCTGGATTGATTGGTACTATGGCGACAGGTATTTGTCGATTTGCTGGTGCACGGAATATTGTGGTAACTGATTTAAGTGATTATCGACTTGAAATTGCCAAAAAGATGGGAGCAACTCTTACGATAAATCCATCGAAAGGTGAAACTATAGAATCGGCTCTGAAGCAACTTAATATGCGAGGATTTGATATTGGACTTGAAATGTCTGGTTCTGCGGCGGCCTTTAATGGTATGATAGAGAATATGTACAATGGTTCAAAAGTTTCGTTGTTGGGGATTTTACCAAATTCAACCACTGTTCGTTGGGATCATATTATCTTTAAAGCACTTACGCTGAAAGGTATTTATGGTCGTGAAATGTGGGAAACTTGGTATCAGATGGAGCAAATGTTGATTACAGGATTCGATTTGTCACCCGTAATTACACATCGTTTTGGAATTGATGATTTTCAACAAGGTTTTGATGTAATGGAACAAGGTATTTGTGGTAAAGTAATTTTGAGTTGGTAAAATACTTTCCATACATGATATAAAAAAACGCTGCAATTTATTTGATTGCAGCGTTTTTTGCTTTTGGGAGTCAGTCAATTTTTACTTCTCTGACAAATAGCTTGAAATTCCTTCTTGAGTGGCTGCAAGTGCTTTATCACCTTTTTTCCAGTTTGCAGGACAAACTTCGCCAAATTCTTCTGTAAACTGAAGTGCATCAATCAAACGAAGTACTTCATCTACATTACGTCCTAATGGTAAATCGTTTACTAATTGATGACGAACAACGCCTTGTTTATCTACTAAGAAAAGACCACGATAAGCTTTTGGTTCACCAACAAAAACGATATTTCCTTCTTCATCATATTCATCAGCTCCAATCAACACATCATAATCTTTTGAGATATTCAATGACTGATCTACAACTAATGGATAAGTTACACCTTGAATACCACCTTGATTTTGTGGAGTTTGTAACCATTTCCAGTGTGAAAATTCTGAGTCGGTTGATGCTCCAATTACAACTGTATTGCGTGCTGCAAATTCTGCTTTCTTTTCTTCGAAGGCAAGTAATTCGGTTGGACACACGAATGTGAAGTCTGCTGGATAAAAGAAAAATACTACATATTTTTCGCCTTCATATTGTTTCAAAGAGAAATTTTCAATAATTTCTCCACCATTTACTACTGCTTTGGCATTAAAAGCCGGCGCTTGTTTTCCTACTAATACTGACATATATTTTCTATTTTTAATTAATTATTTTCTGTGTACAAAAGTAATCATTTTAAAATTGTAATTAATATAAATATTAATCGATTATTTTAATTGATTTATAATTAAAATCTATATTTATCATGCTTGCTTATAAATCAGCACAGTAGCATAGGCAGCCATACCTTCTTGTCGACCAACGAACCCCATTTTTTCAGATGTAGTTGCTTTTATGGAGATATTGTCTAAATCTACGTTCATCACCTCGGCCATACACTTTTGCATATTCGGTATATGAGGATTAATTTTAGGAGCTTCGGCGCAAATAGTACAGTCGGCATTCCCAAACTCATATCCTTTTTCTCGAATGAGTTCCATTGTTTGTTTGAGTAGGATTTTGCTGTCGATGTCTTTATAATCCGAAGAGTTATCTGGGAAATGAAAACCAATGTCGCGCAAATTAGCAGCACCTAAAATGGCATCGCACAAGGCGTGAATCAAAACATCGGCATCTGAATGTCCTAATAAACCAATATGGTAATCAATTTTAATACCGCCTAACCACAATTCACGATCCAAAGCGAAAGCATGAACATCGTAACCGAATCCAACTCTAATTGTATTTTTCATTCTAAATTGTTGATTATTAGTTTTATATTTGTGAAATATAATGATAGAAACTACAAATATAGGTATAAAAAAAGAATCATTATTCTTAGTTAAAACTAACTAGGAATAATGATTCTTCAGTTTTGATATTATTTCACTAAGTTTTTGAGTCCAAATACGTCAAACGAAAGTGAGAATCTCAAAGTTTGATCTAATGGATTAGACTGTGATGTTGAAATCACATAACCAGCATCCAACTGGAAAACGTTCAATTTAAAACCCGCACCAGCAGTGAAATACTTCCTATTGCCTTTAAATTCATTTTCGTTGAAGTAACCTGCACGTACAAAGAATTGTTTATTATAAGCATATTCAACACCTGCCGACCACATAATTTCTCTTAATTCTTCTTCAGCCGGAGCATCGGCAAAGGACATAAATACACCCGAGAGCATTGATACTTTGTTGAAATCAGTAGTTGCATTGGGAGTTGGAACCAATAATTTATTGATGTCAGCACTGAACGAAATACTTTGGAAATTATCAATTGGATATTGAAATGAACCTCCTAATCGTAAATTTGTGGGAATAAAATTATTGGTAACATTTTTGTCATAAGAAACTTTCGAACCAAGGTTTGAAATATTCAATCCAAATGCTAAAATACCATCGCCGCTCGACATTGAAATTGGCTTGCGATAATACGCAGCCACATCGGCAGCTACTGACTTGCCAGGATACATTTCAGAACCTCCTGCTAAATTCATTCCATTATTTAAATCGGAATAAATAAATCGTAAGGCAGCCGATGCCGAAAAGTTTTCAGAAAGCATTTG
>JBBSCW010000326.1:0-3166 GCA_038249855.1 Bacteroidales bacterium | reverse complement strand
GACGACAAAGACAAGAAGTTTTTGCTGTATTGTACTGGCGGTATTCGTTGCGAGAAAGCGAGTGCGTTCTTACTCAACGAGGGTTTTAGTGATGTTTCGCAACTGTATGGCGGAATAATTGAATATGCCCAACAAATAAAAAAGCTTGGCGTAGAATCGAAATTTTACGGGAAAAACTTCGTATTCGATGAGCGGCTGGGCGAGTCAATAGATGGTCAGATTATCTCTCATTGTCACCAATGCGGAAAATCGGCCGACACACACACCAATTGTGCCAACGAAGATTGTCATTTGCTTTTTATACAATGTAAAGCATGTGCCGAAAAGTACGAAGGCTGTTGCAGTGAGGAATGTCAGACCATTTTCCATCTACCCGAAGAGTATCGTAAAAAACTACGAATAGAAAATGTTGAAAAATACGCATCGAGCAAAATATTCAAAAGTAGATTGCGTCCAGATTTAAAAGAAATGCTTCCCTAACACCTTGGTTGCTAACCCTATGGAGGGGGAATAAGAGGGGAATAAAACACAGTCTCTTCTACTTTTTCCACAACAACAAAAAAAGTTCTGGCAATTTTCAACCGCTAAGAGAACACGCTACAAGATATGCAAAGGGATATCGATACTTTGCCGACAGGGCTAAGCATGTTTTGAGCTAATTGGAGGGCATGTGGTTTATAGTTAACAGGTTACAAGCGGTTTCCTTACCTGATAAGAGGTTTTGAAAGTAACAGAGATTTTTTGTTTTTGTATTCTCAAGCGGTTGGGAAACCGCTTGTCCCCCGTTTTGTCGCTCAATTGTAACCTTGAATACAGATCTTTTATACTAAAACAGCACAGACTACAATCCGTGCCATTTGGGGAAATAACCAAATCAAATTAATCCTCAATCAAAAAATCTGAACATCAATTATTCAGAAAACTTGTTCGAGAAATCTCAATACCATAAGGGAAAGAAATATCTGCTTGATCTTCGGCAGTAATGAATATTTCAGTTACATAATAAGGAGTGACGCACATGAAGCTAAAAACAAAAAAACGACTCAAAAAAATAACGATTTTAATATTTTCATAATAAATTCATTTTAATTTTCACTCCGACTTCTATGTTTTTTCGGAAACTACCCCTTTAAAAATGTATGGTCATTTTTATTTTGATATTTCTACAATGAGTAATCCAATTTTGTTGGTATAACCCATTACGGGAGTATATATAATTGTTTTTGAATCGGATACAACTGTACGCTGTTCATTCAAATCTACATTTGCTGGCACCACAAAACTATTTCCTTCGTATTGTTTATCAGTAGATATTGTAATAGTATTGTCATCCAAATTAACAAGTTGTATTAAGTTCGCGTTAGATTCCTTTACAAAAACCGTAAAAAGTTGATTCAAATTCTCAACATTTTTCCTAAGTAATTCACTCCGAACAGACCACGAAAACACCTTGGAGCTAAACTCGATATTTTTCAACTTCAAACTGTCAATTTGCAACTCGTATTTTGTAGTAAGTTCAATTTTATCTTTCTCGAATTGTTTTTTGTCACTATTAATTTTGAAATTAGCCCATATAATACAGGCAATGAGTGCAATGAGTAACACGGAACTAAGCGGGTTTTTCTTAATGACATTCCAAATCTTATGCATGAACGTTTGTTTCTTTATACCATCAGTCTTTGGTCGTTGCTGCATAGCTTTCGCTTGTTCCAAATTTTTATTCTCGTTTAATTCATTTTCGTCTTTTTTCATTTTTCTTCAATTATTTTTTTTAATCCTACTCTTTAAGGTTTTTCGGAATCTACCCTTTATATTGATTCTGTAGTTTGGTATCATATCACCTACAAATATATGAATTTATTTTCGAGAATTAACTACTTGACACTATTATAAAAAAGCTAGGAACTTTACAGCCCAGAGCAACTCACATAATAAAATAAACGCAAGTATTATTTCCCCTCAGCTTATCCTCTATCGCCCCGATGTCGGGAGGAGTTTTGACAAGGTTAGTCATAATGAAAACTGCATTTTGCAATTAATATTTCATCGTCATTGACTTTATAAATCAATCTATGCTCGCCATCAATTCTACGCGACCTAAATCCTTTGTATATATCGAGTTTGTGAATCTGACATATTGATTTGTTACGTAATTAATAATATGCATTTCATGTCTTGATTCTTGATTCATGCGGTCTATATATACTTATGCTTTAATGGCTCAGGTTAGTTTGTTCCTTATTTTTTTCAAGCGATAAGGAAACCGCTTGCCCCTGTTTTGTTTTAACTTCTTGTTCTTAGTTTTGTGTCACTTATTGTCCATTGTTTTGTTTTCACTTCTTTTTCCCTTTTTTAGATTATAGAGAAATATGTTAGATGAGGGACAAGCGGTTTCCCAACCGCTTGAACTGCCATCGAGCGACAAGGAGATTGCTTGCCCATCACTTAGTTTAAACTTTACATGGCTTGTTATCAGACCTAACAGATTTCAAAAATCGTCAAATAAGATATTTAAATTTAAGATTAATTAACATAATTGGTGAACAATTAAGCCATTACGTTTCCCAACCTATAATAAATAAACGAAATTAATTCATAATCAAGTCAGATGCAAAAAAGACAAATCAAGTTCGAATTACTCTGTCAAAACGCAAAAAAAAGTCACCTGACAATCGCCAGATGACTTTTCTAAAAAAAACACGATGTCGCTATTTACAGTGATTTTCAACTAATTATGAAAATCTTCAATAACTTCGTCTAAATTCAGTTTTTCCCAAAATTAATCCGCCAAATTAATTGCGTAATAAGTGACCCGTCCGTTTGGATAGATTCTGGCAATATTCAGCACTTTAAATTTATCGGAAGTATTGATGGCTTCGTCAAGTATCGTTTCAATATCTTTTGCTTCTCGTATCGGGCTATTATTGATTTTCACGATGATAAATCCTGGTTTGATACCTTCTTGTTGGAATTTTCCTTTGGTTACTGATTTTACTTCAAGACCATATTCTAACTGGCACTTTTCTTTCAATTTAGGATCAATCTCTTTGAATTCAACTCCTAAATTACCAATATTTGAATCGGTGGATGATACAATACCGGTATTGCCTTGTCGATTTTGGAGTTCAGCTTTCATCGTTACTTGCTTGTTGTCGCGCAAAACGGT
>JBBSCW010000325.1:0-3196 GCA_038249855.1 Bacteroidales bacterium | reverse complement strand
ATGGTTGTGGGCGTGAATGGTGTAGGGAAAACCACCACGATTGGTAAATTAGCCTATCAGTTTAAAAAAGCTGGAAAAAAGGTTTATCTTGGTGCTGCCGATACATTTAGAGCTGCAGCGGTGGAACAATTGGTAATTTGGGGAGAACGAGCTGGAGTGCCAGTTATTAAACAAAAAATGGGCTCTGATCCAGCTTCGGTAGCTTATGATGCAATTTCGTCGGGAAAAGCCAATGATGCCGATGTCGTGATTATTGATACAGCCGGAAGGTTGCACAATAAAGTGAACTTGATGAATGAGCTTACCAAAATTAAAAATGTGATGCAAAAAATTGTCCCTGATGCTCCGCACGAAGTGCTTTTGGTACTCGATGGTTCTACCGGACAGAATGCTTTTGAACAAGCCAAACAATTTACTTTGGCAACATCGGTAACTGCATTGGCCATCACAAAATTAGATGGAACAGCTAAAGGTGGAGTAGTTATTGGTATTTCAGACCAATTTAAAATTCCTGTAAAATATATTGGACTGGGCGAAGGTATGGAACATTTGCAAGTGTTTGATAGGGAAGCTTTTGTTGCTACTTTGTTCGATTAAAAATCAAGAGATCAGAGGAACAAGAAAGTTTAATTAAGAAAATTAATAGAAGATTATTTTGACAAAAAAGAAAGATATAAAAGGAACGGTTGATGTAGTAACACTTGGTTGTTCTAAAAACTTAGTAGATTCGGAACTGCTTATGCGTCAGTTTGATGCTTTAGGTTATAAAGTTCGTCACGATGCTGAAAATCCTGATGGAGATATAGTAATTGTGAATACTTGCGGTTTTATTGGCGATGCCAAGGAAGAAAGTATCAATACTATTTTGCAGTTTGCCAGCCTTAAAAAGAAGAATAAAACCGATAAACTTTTTGTAATGGGATGTTTATCGGAAAGGTATCAAAAAGATTTGGAAGCTGAAATCCCCGAAGTAGATAAGTTTTACGGTAAGTTCAACTATACCAATATATTGACTGATTTAGGTCAAGAGTTTCGTGCCGATTTACGCAATGAACGTTCATTGACTACGCCCAGCCATTACGCCTATTTAAAAATCTCTGAAGGTTGTAATCGGGCTTGTTCGTATTGTGCGATTCCATTGATTACGGGAAAACATCGTTCGAGAAAGATTGAAGATATTGAAGAGGAAGTGAAGAGTCTTGTTGCCAAAGGAGTGAAAGAGTTTCATTTGATAGCTCAGGACTTATCGTCTTATGGATTAGATAAATACAAAGCGTTGAAATTACCTGAATTGGTAGAACGAATTTCGGATATTCCTGGAGTAGAGTGGATTCGTTTGCATTATGCCTATCCAGCACAATTTCCATACGAGATTCTTAGGGTGATGCGTGAGCGTGATAATGTTTGTAAGTACTTGGATATTGCCTTGCAGCATGTGAGCGATAATATGTTGAAAATCATGCGTAGACATATTACAAAAGAACAAACTTACGAGTTAATTCATCGCATTCGGAAAGAAGTTCCGGGTATTCATATTCGAACTACTATGTTGGTTGGGCATCCTGGCGAAACTGAACAAGATATTGAGGAGTTAAAAGAATTTATGAAATTTGCTCGTTTCGATCGATTGGGAGCGTTCACTTATTCAAACGAAGAAGGAACTCATGCATTCGAAACCTACGAGGATAATATTCCAGAGGATACAAAGCAGGAGAGAATGAATGAAATTATGTCGTTGCAGCAAAGTATTTCGGCAGAATTAAACCAGAAAAAGATTGGCACAAAGCTTAAAGTGATGATTGATAGGGTAGAGGGAGATAACTTTGTAGGGCGAACAGAATTTGATTCTCCTGAAGTAGATCCTGAAGTATTGATTCATATTACAACTGCTGGTGTTCAAATTGGTGAATTCTGTATGGCTGAAATTACAGATGCTACCGAGTTTGATTTGATGGCAACAGTTTAAATTTGCTCTATTGAAAAACAGATATTTATAGTACTAATACATTAAATAAGTCATTAGATTTCAGTATTGAGATTTAAAGGATTTTGATTATTATGAATCATAAGGAACTAATTGCTAAGCTAGCTTCAGATTTGAATCTTCCTAAAAATGAAGTGGAAGTGTTGCTTGATACTTTTGTGTCAACGAGTACCGACTTATTATGCGAATCAAAATCGATTGGTATACAAGGTTTTGGTAGTATTGAGACGAGGAAAAAAGATGAACGTTTGTCAGTTCATCCATCTACTCAAATTCGTACTTTAATTCCACCCAAGTTGGTTGTGAATTTTAAGCAAAGTAGTATTTTTAAGGAAAAAATAAACGATAACAATGAGCAAAGATAAAATAACTACCCAAGAACTGATAGACTTACTTGCTCAAAAAGCCGGCGTTAATAAAAAAACGATTGAGGAGTTTTTAAAAGCTTTTTTCCTAACCATTGAGGATAGCCTATTAGCAGGTGATTTTTTGAAGATTAAGAATTTTGGTACGTTTAAACAACAGTGGAACGAACCCCGAAAAAGTATAAACGTCAGAACAGGTGAGGAGATTCAAATTGAAGGATTTAACAAGATTGTTTTTATTCCTGATCCTAAGTTGAAAGAGCTTGTAAATGAGCCATATTCACACTTAGAACCTTTGCAATTAGATGATGATGTTGTGGAAATCAAGACTGAATCAATTGAAGAAGTTTATAGTCCACTGCAGATTTTTACAGATCAAGCTTCTGAAATTAAAGATATTTTATCCGAAATAAATGCACTTTCGGTAATGCATTCTGCAACGGGACTCGAAACTGAAATTCAAGAGACTGATTTTATATTACCAGTTGAAAATCAACAAGATTATTTAGAAACAGACTCCAGTGTACCAACCCCTCATGGTGGGGTTGAAGCTGAAAGTTTAGGTCAGGCTGTAGAGGAAGAAGTTGAAATTGAAACAAAAAGCGAAGATGTTCAATTAGGTGATGAAATAGTTGAATTAATTCAAAGTGCTGAACCTGAAATTGTTGAAGAAGAAGTAGTTGATGTTCATACGGAAGTTATAAATGAAGAATCAATTCAATTAGAAGATAATAAAGTAGAATCAGTTCAAAATGATGAATCAGAAGCAGAGATTAATAGAGATTCACATTTAGTTGAACTAGAAATCAGTGCAAAGGAGAAAGAGATTGAATTAATACAAAGTGAT
>JBBSCW010000324.1:0-3207 GCA_038249855.1 Bacteroidales bacterium | reverse complement strand
GTAGTGGACAGCAAAAGCATAATTATCAGTATCGCCGGCTCTTATCCGGGCAACGAGGTAAGGAGAATTAGAAAAACTATAGATATAAGGCGTTTCATGAGGTTGTAATTTTATTTGTGGATTTTGATCGATACCAAAAACAATTTCATCTGTCGAAACAGCCTTACCCAACATATGGAGCTTGATCATTCCATTGTAATATTTTTCCTCGTGTATTTCTGTGGGTGGGGCCTGGGCGTATAAAAGGCCTTCATCTCCAGGCATCCATGTCATAGAAACGCCACGTGAATCATTGAACATAACCGGGGCGATGCTGTCAGGTAAAAACTCCTTTTCAGCTGTATTATAGATCCGTATCTGAGGATTTGCTTCACCTTGTTGGGTAAGCATAAGTGCCAGTAAAGGCTTGCCATGTGCAAATACTCTTTTACGGATGGAATATCGCTGACCATTTATACTCAACGTGCTAAATAACTTTTCTTCAACTCCGCTCAACCCTTTTCTTCTGCAATACCAGTTACCTTCTTTAGGAATAACTCTGCTATAATAAATATATTCTCCCAATGTTTTGCCATTCCAAATCTCGTCATCCAATGCAGCAAAAGCTTCATTCCATTCTTCTTCTATTATGTCACTGCCCGGAATACTGTCTAAGATCGATTGTGCAAATTCACTCTGTTTAATGCTGTATTCTGTTACCTCTTTTTCATTGATATTCCGGCTCATCCAGAAATAATCATCACTCAATTTTCTATCGTAGATTACTGTGTCAAAAGCTTCTTTTTTTGCTACAGGGTATTCGGATTGAGCATTAGCGTTGAAACTGCTAAACAGAAAAGGCATAGCAATAAACAAAGAGAAATAAGGTAATCTATTATAATTCCCGGAATTTTTAAACGTCACCATAAGCTTTTATTTAAAATTACTACCATGTTTGTGTATGAAAATTATGCGATCGGTTTTTTTATTGTCTACTTTTCTTTTTATGCATTCTATTTTGTTGTCTTTCCGCCCATTTCAGTAAATACACTGTCAATCGGTTCCCACAATTCTATTTTGTTTCCTTCTTCGTCCATAATGTGAACAAGTTTTCCGTAGTCAAATGTTTCAATACTATCAATGATGGTTGCTCCGTTATCCTTGAGTTTCTTTACAAGTCCTTCTATATTTTGAACTCTATAATTTATCATAAATTCCTTTTTTGAAGGGGCAAAATATTCACTTCCTTGTTTAAATGGACTCCACTGCAAGTAATTTATTTCATCTGGTCTGTTAGCGTTTCTAAATTCAAAACTTGAACCCCATTGATTTACTTCAAGTCCCAAATTTTGAGAATACCATTCATTTATCTTTTCAGGATTATCTGAGAAAAAGAGAATTCCACCAATTCCTGTCACTTTAGGTGTTGTGTCTTGTGGCGAAAGTGTTTTTCCCGAATGATTTTTTTGTTCTTTCATATTATTTGATGGTTTTCAAGCCACAACTTGTAATTGTTGCTATTATCGTAAGTACAACCAGTAGTTTCTTCATTATTACTTCTGTTTATCTGTTATGTCGTATTTTAGGCTGTTAGCGTTTCGCTGTTTATTTTAATCTTTCAATTGCTTTTTCAATTCATCTTAGTTTAGTTTCTTCGGTTTTGTCATCAGTTAAAGATAACACGATTGCCTTCTTCCTACTTGGCGATAATTTTTGAAAGTTGGCCTTTGCAGTTTTATTTTTATCCAATGCTTTCTTCAATTCTTCAGGTGCATCCACAGTTCTTGGGGCTGTGTCTGATTCCAAACATACTTCTACCAAACCCCCACCTTTTACATTCGCGTTTTTTACGGTTTTCAACACTTAGGCTTATCATATATTTTTCGCCCATTTTGCCTACGGCACTTCTGTAAGTGAAATTATTAAGGGGTACAATTAACAAAGGCTTTTTTCCTTCGCCTAATGACTCTATCATTTTTTCACTAATTCAAAACCAGTGTTGTTGCCAGTTTGAACAATTTTTGTCTTAAATTTCATTGCATATTATTTATCTAAATTGGGTTTTAAATTTTTCAAACTCTTTTTATCGTCTTTGTGTGAAGCCATTCATATTAGTAAAAAGTAGATCAAAATTTGTTGGATGGTTTATTTGGCCTTTCATAGTCCACTTTTCCTAATTCGACGAATTACCAACTTCCTCCATTTCAAAAGGTGTTCCTGAAGAGCTATCGGTTCATTGTTTATTGTTCTGTGGGCTCATAATAAAGGACGATTGCGCCTGAACCAAAGATTTTTGTTTTTAAAATTTTAAGAAGTATTCTTTCGTTTATATTTTTAAATAACAGCAAACCACTTCCCACTATCACTGGGTGAATACAAAGTTGGAATTCATCAATTAAATTAAGTTTCATTAATTGTATAATTAAACCCGGACTTCCGACTAAAATGTCTTTACCCGATTGTTGCTTGAGTTCTGAGACAACTTTTTCAATGTGTTGATTTGACAATTTTGCAGTCTCCCATTCAACGCTTTTCAGTGTACGAAAAAAAACGATTTTTGGAATTCTGTCCATTACAACGGCAAAGTCGTCCATTGATTTTTCGCCCGAAGGCCTTTTTACCAAAGTTCGCCAGTACTCCATAAGCTGATATGTTATTCTTCCATATAATATAGTGTCTGCGCTACTTAGCATGTTAGCGTAATGCTCATGCATTTCATCATCTGGAATGATTACCGTGTGGTCGCAAAACCCGTCAAGTGTCATGTTGATGGCTGCTATTATTCTTCTCATATTTTGCCGTCTATTGTCTTTCATGTTAATTACTTGCGATTTGTTTTTTACAATGACCACCAACGTCAGTGCACACCCAATTGCACATATTTTCCATAAAGTAACAATATGATTTTACTTTCAATTCAATTTCAACATTATGAAAGCACTATTATACACTTTTTGCTAGGGAAGAATGACGCGGAAGCCAAGGCGGTCGGACATAAAGGCGGGATTGTCATTGATGCGGCTTGCACTCCGGCAAAACCGCGCAAGTTCGCTCCATTCACCGCCGCGGACCACGCGGTCGATCCCTGATGATGCTCCTGTGGGGTTGGTTTGGGCAGTTGAAGGATAGGGACCGAACAAATCGTTGCACCATTCAATTACATTGCCATGCATATCGTATAAGCCATACGCATTAGGTGGGTATGAACCTACGGTTTGAGTTGTTGCC
>JBBSCW010000323.1:0-3233 GCA_038249855.1 Bacteroidales bacterium | reverse complement strand
GGGATTTACATTTAAAATTTGTCTACTATGATCACAGATAAATTACGAAAATTAGAAAGTATTTACCGATAAAAAAATCATGCTTTCTTTGAATTTGCGTAACTTTTTAGTACCTTTGCAGTACTTTTTTGAAATAGTTGTATTCTCAATTATGTGTTTCGTTTTCAGAATGTTATTTACTGCAAGACAAATAGTTTTTTGCATAAAAACCGAATATTAACTTAGTTCTGATATACCAGAACATTTCAAAAAGCTTCTCAACATTAGATTTGTTATACTTATAGAAATAATAATTAAAAAAACAAAGTTATGGGTAAAATTTCAGATGTAGTAAAACCAGGTGTTGTAACCGGTGATGATCTACAATTTATTTTTAAGGTTGCCAAAGAATCGGGATTTGCAATTCCTGCTGTGAATGTTGTTGGTTCTTCTACTGTAAACGCTGTTATGGAAGCTGCTAAAGTAGCAAACGCACCAGTTATGATTCAGTTCTCAAACGGAGGAGCTGCTTTTAACGCCGGAAAAGGCTTGAAACTTGAAGGTCAAGAAGCTGCTGTTTTAGGAGCAATTGCTGGAGCAAAACATATTCATACTTTAGCCGAAGCTTATGGTGTACGTGTAATTCTACACACCGACCATGCTGCTAAAAAATTACTTCCTTGGATTGATGGTTTGTTGGATGCTAGCGAAAAAAACTTTGCTGAAACCGGAAAACCACTTTTCAGCTCACACATGTTGGATCTTTCGGAAGAGCCACTTAATGAAAACATCGAAATTTGCGAAAAATACTTAACTCGCATGAGCAAAATGGGTATGACTTTGGAAATGGAATTGGGTATCACTGGTGGCGAAGAAGATGGTGTTGACAACAGCGATGTTGATAACAGCTTACTTTACACTCAACCTGAGGATGTTTACAAAGTATATGCTGCTTTGATCAAAATTTCTCCAAACTTCACAGTTGCTGCTTCATTTGGTAATGTACACGGCGTTTACAAACCAGGTAATGTGAAATTGACTCCAAAAATTCTTAAAAACTCACAAGAATATATCAAGGCTAAAATTGGTGGAACCGATGAACACCCAGTAAACTTTGTATTCCATGGTGGATCTGGTTCTTCACATGAAGAAATTCGTGAAGCTATCGGTTACGGTGTTATCAAAATGAATATTGATACCGATACACAATGGGCATATTGGGATGGAGTTCGTGGTTTCGAAGCTAAAAATCATGATTATCTTCAAGGTCAAATCGGAAACCCAGACGGAGCCGAAAAACCTAACAAGAAATTCTATGACCCACGCGTTTGGTTGCGTAAAGGCGAAGATGCATTGATTGCCCGTTTGCAAGTGGCTTTCGAAGATCTTAACGCTATAAATAGTTTGTAAATTTAGATTTCAAAATTCTCAATAATAAAGGTCGCTTCCTATTTCGGGGAGCGACCTTTTATGTTTGAAACTGAGGATAAATAAACAAATGTGCCAATATGATAATGTGCCAATATGTTGACCATTGATCATTAATCCCAAATTCTTCTAATTTCAGATTACAAACTTTTCCAAATTTCAAATGGAGTACTCGACATTCCGACCTTTCGGAACTCTTCAAACGAACACCAAACGCTAAACACTAAACGAAAATTTCATGAAACGTCTTGTTCCCCCTTTTGCGGGTTAGGGGGCTAAAAAAATAGGAAGTAAGCAAATAAATGCAGACTTCCTATTTTGTTTCTTTTTGAAAATGCGATTATTACACGCGACGCTCTTTGATACGGGCTTTTTTGCCGGTAAGTGCACGTAAATAATACAATTTAGCACGACGTACTTTACCACGTTTGTTAACGGTAATACTTTCGATAAACGGAGAATCCAATGGGAAAATACGTTCAACACCAATATTGCCTGACATTTTGCGAACGGTAAAACGTTTTTTGTTTTCGTGTCCTACAATCTTGATAACGTCGCCACGGTATTCCTGAACACGTGTCTTGGCACCCTCGATAATGCGATAAGCAACTGTTACAGTGTCACCTGCTTTGAATACAGGATGAGTTTTGTCAACAAGAAATGCTTGTTCTGCAATTTTAATTAAATCCATTTTAGTCTTTTTTTAAATAATTAATGCGCAATATTCACAGGCTTCTCTATATCTGTCAGAGATTACGCTAAAATTGGACTGCAAAATTAGTTCTTTTTTTTGAATTGACAAGTTGTTTTTTGAAATAATCGCTTAGTTTTTTTGAGTGCTTACCAGCAAATTGAAGAATAATAAAGCCCCCTAAATCCCCCTAAGGAGGACTTAAAGACAAATTCTGCATATATTTAGTAAAAGATATAACTGACTAAATATTATAAGAAACTACTTTAATTACCTCATTTTAGTCAAGAACCTAGGGTTTCCCTTTCGGGTTTACAGAGGTCGTATTTGTTATGTTCCATACACTTCTTTCAGCAAGTGGCATTTCCATTCTTGAAGCAGAGTTTAAGATAATGTCTTTATTCATCTTCCTCATCTTCAAACAAATCGTTCAAAAAGTCACGGTCATTCCATCCACCATCATCGGATTCGTCCAATGGGTTTACACCTTCGGGATTAAACAAGCCCCAGTTGTCGACAATATACTTTTTTTTATCAAAACCTGCCACCCAGTCGATAAAAAGCAAACGAAACTCCTCTATTTTCTGGCGAACCAGTGTATAATATTCTATGTATTCAAAATCTGCATCCCGCAGCGAATGAATACTAGTATACAGACTCATAGCTGATTTACGGATTATAGTGGCACATTCCATGCGGATAGCATACAAATCACCACCTTCTGCCCCAGCTATTTTGGCACAAATGATGCTCGAATCTTGCAATAACTCGCCTTTTAGCCAGCCCTGTCGCTCATTTTCCTCATCCAACAAATCAGTTATCGTTCTTACCAAATCGGCTATTTCCTTCCCTTTCAGATAAATGGGCAGTTTTGTTGTTTTTTTGTAAGAACTTTCGTAATCGTCATAATCGTCGAACATAAGTTATATTATAAAATGTAAAAGGAATGAATTTTGGATGAATGGATGATGAAATAAAGATAATGTGTAACCCATATTACTGATTGCAAATATAAAGAAAATATACAAATAGATAAGAAATTTGAAAACTTGTCTTCAAAACTATCACTATTGATTTGTCGTTTTTGTCAACCTTTTAAATAACAGTCTTAAAAACTTGGAAGTTAATTAATTTT
>JBBSCW010000322.1:0-3286 GCA_038249855.1 Bacteroidales bacterium | reverse complement strand
TTAGCCAAATTCCGCCTATCCTTATCTTTAATTATATCAGTTATTTATCTAATTTGGCTGAAGCCCTTTGTCTATTATAATCTTCTATCCCTCCAACTAAAGTTGGAGGCAATTGAAGTTAAAACCCTGCACTCTAAGCGCCTATACCTTTTGATTTTTATTGAACCACACATTTCAATGTCTGTATTTCACCTGTTTGCTGAATTATCTGCACCAAATAAATACCTGAATTTAGGTTTGTTGTGAGACTTTGTTCGGTATTTTGTATTTCGACGACTGCCTGACCTCGTAAATCAAATATCTTGATTGAACATCTTTCAGATATTCCTTCGATATGAAGTGAATTATTTTCTGACCACAAATAAATATTCGAACTTAGAATTTCATTAACAGCATTCGGAACATAGGAAAGTTTATTATCCATCCATTTGATTCTGTTCCGAACATAATTCTTGACATTATCGACCTCTTTGGTGTATGTTCCTCTAGCCACAGGATTCATGTGGACTTTAGTATTCAGTATATCCCAACGCTTGAAATTTAGGTTTTGAGACTGGTCTATTTCAGCAGCATAATTATCAATAACTCCTATCAAACTTTCTTCCGAGATTATTCCTTTATTACGATAATAGGCGTAAGTATCTTTTAATTCAGTCATGAGTTGAGAATCGAGAAACAACCGACTAACCAAGTCTCTTACCCCATTGGCGGTACTTCCAGTCGATGCGTAAATCCAGTTTGAATTGTTGTTAATCGGATAAGTTCGGTAATCATTTTCAAAAGCAATATCAAAATCCCATACTGGTCCGAAATAGAACTTATCATTATCACGCATTTTATATATGTAGGTACTCCAGTATGTGTCAGTATTTCCGCTTATTTCACCCACTAAAAAATGCCGTAGAAAAGTTCCAGTATCAATATATTTTCTGTATCCAGTAATGAGATTTCTAAAGTCAGAGGTATAAACAGTTTTTTCCATTAAGTTGAAATGTGATTTGATGTATTGACTTTGAGCATACACAATTTCATCATCTTTTGGATATTTTATGGTTACAGGAATTCCATTTGTTCCTGATGTAAACCAAGAGGTTTCCTGATTGGCATAGGCATCCATTTCCACAAGATAACCTCCTGACAATTGGGATCCTGAAACATCGGTAGTTTTCATTTTTTCAACTTCAACTCTATTGGTTGCCACTTCTATTTGATCGCAAAGCTGATAAGTTCCTTTGTATTCGCCGTTCAGAAAAACATCGACTGGCTTTCCCGCTGGCGTATATGGTATTTGAAGACGTTTACTTATATCAAAAGCTAATAAGTTACGCATCAATGTTTTGTCGCCATAATTATTAATTAGTGTCCAACTTTTTTCAACTGCGGGTAAACCTAACAAACTTGCCTTTTTGAATAGTTTCATTCGATAAGGTTTTTTAGGAAAATTCCAACTAAAATTTCCCCTACCCTTTATCTCCAAGCTATCGGTATAAATTTTAGTGCCATTTTCTGAGATTACAGACACAATACCTTTTACATAATTTTCTCTATCAACTATATCCTGAGCATTGGTAGTGTGAATAATAATGGAAGGTATATTAGTAATTTGAGAAAGTTGTGATTGGTTGCCTTCACCCTTAAAACCCCAAAATTCCAACTCTGTAAAATTGCATCTTTGATTGCTCGGGCTCACATAACGTATATATCGGAAACCTTTCGAGCAATTAATATTTTGCTCGTTAAGTACAGCTTGAGTAGGCAAAACATTGATAATATGAATTGGAATGGCATCTCCAAAATCAGGATTATTGGCACCCTCGAAAACCCCAAGCCGCATAGCCGCAGGTTGAAACGATCTTGGACAATAAGCCACTTTGGTGATAATATGCTTCTCGCCTAAATCTAATCCTACCCATCCACCGCTTGGCTGGCAAGTCGCAAAAATGCTATTCAAATCACCGTCGAAGGCATTTTTAATGGTGTTCACAGTTGAGGAGCATCTATTCAAATCGTAATTAAAAGATTCACTTGATCCAATGGTTTTTCCTGAAAGCTTAATAGAATTTTGAGTATAAAGTTGAGTAAAGCAAAAAAACGTAAGAACTAATAATATAGGGAATTTTTTCATGCTATGTTTGTTGTAGATTTATTGGAATAAATTATTTAATAGGATGGTATCAACAGCGAATATGGTTGTCGACAAACTAAATATCTAAAATCAAAGTGATTTTCATCCCACTAATAGATAAACTCAGTTGACACTTCTCGATACAAAATTAACAATATATTCTGTTTCTGCAATCATAGGATGATGGATTAATAAGATTCTATCTCAGTCACTAATTGTCTGTTGAAATGTCAATTAGGTCATATCCCTAACTGAAATATATTTTATCATCGGAAACTGAATATATTAGGTGTTTTCCAAGAAATAATTTCAGATTTAGGCATTTCAGATTAACAGTATCTAATGTCAACGCTAAGGAAAATCATAACAAAAGATGTCGAAAAAGATAGTAATTGTTAGAATTCATGCTGTATTTTGTGTAAAAGAATTATTAATTTCTATATTTCACAAAAATATATGGAAAAAATATTAGTACTACTATGATAATCATTTGTATAAATCATTATATTTGCACCATCATAAGTTTTAGAAATCAACCATTAAACTTATTTTCAACACCTCATTTTCCTTTTTGTCTTTCAATTCTCAATAAATTCTACGAAGATGAAATCAAGATCAATGAATACAATATCAGACGAATTCCTACAACAGCTTCGTGCAGGGAATCGTACAGGATGTTCAGCCCTGGTAAAAGAGTTTTTGGAAGTTAATTCTTCAGTAATTGATCTTTACGAACTGCTTTTTAAACCTGCACTCTATGAAATAGGTCGACTTTGGGAAACAAATCAAATAAGTGTAGCCACCGAGCACATGGCGACGGCTATAACTGAAGGAATTCAGAATGAGCTTTATGATCAATTGATTGTATCCAAAAAGATCAACAAAAAAGTAGTGGTAGCCTGTGTTGAGAACGAACAACATCAGGTGGGAGTTAAAATGGTTGCCGATATTTTCGAGTCGAAAGGATGGGAAAGTTTCTTCTTGGGTCATAGTATTCCAACAAATGAATTAGTCCGATTTATACATCTACACAATCCGGATATAATAGCCCTTTCGTTGAGTATTTATTTCAATTTCAACAAATTATTACAAATGCTCACTTCACTCAGAGCAGAATTTCCAACAACACAAATAATTGTTGGGGGTCAGGCATTTACTCAC
>JBBSCW010000321.1:0-3328 GCA_038249855.1 Bacteroidales bacterium | reverse complement strand
TGAATTACGAAAAGCAAATCGTTTTTTCTCACTAAATCGCCATATTTCACTTTTACAGCATACACATAGCCCGAAATGGGCGATTGTACAAGGTTCTTTTTTAGAAAAATAGTTTTAGCATTCAGTTGAATAATATCAGTAACATTGCCCTCTTCCACGGAACTTGTTTTGACTGTTACAATTACGGCTTGGTCCTTCACAGCAGCTTCCTGCTTTTTGCAGGAGTAAAGCAGTAGCACTGTTAACGTGCTTAAAATAAAATATTTGAGTCTCATCATTTTCATTCTATTTAATAATTCCAATAATTATAGGTGTTGATAAGGATTTGTTTTTGCATGTCTAACATTGATCTCTCTTGATTCTTGGCTTTGTAGTCACGCAAAAATGTTTTGAAGTCCATAGCCGAGATTCCAGCAGCAGCCAATTGTTTTTGATAAGCTCGGTATAGTTCATCGTAGATTTTTAGCAGATTGTCCGATAATCTGATTTGAGCCTCAATACCTTCTATTTGCGATTGTATTTTGTCGAGATTCTGTTGTTTTTGAGTGATAAAATTATCTTTTTCAAACGCTATTGTTCTTAGGTTGACGTTGGACTTGTCCACTTCGATTTTTCGCTGATGACCATCGTAAATGTTCCAACTAAAATTCAATCCGGTGCTAAATCCGAACCTGTTCAAGGCGGGGAGATAAATTGCATTCATCCCTGCATTGGCAAATAAATTCAACTGGGGTTTGTATTTTAATTCGGTAATCGATTGATTGGCTACTATATTTAAACTATCAAGTCTGAATGAATTCAGAAAATGAGAGTTCTCAATGGTTGTAGCATTGTTTATTTTAAAATCAGTCCAATTGATATTTTTGTTCAGCGAATCTTTTATCCCACAAAGTAAATACAAATCGTACAGGTTATTGCTGAAATCTTCTTGATTGGTTTTTTGTTGAGCAAGTCCATTTTGAAGTTCCAATTCCAACAACATTTTATCGGTATATTTGAAAATGGCACTTTCCACCAACTTTTTCATACTCTCAATTTGCTCTGTCAGTTCCGAATTTAAAGCCTCTGTGTTTTCCAATTGAGCTTTTGATTTTCGGCAAATGATAAACTGGTAGCCAACCAGTTGTTCCAATTCGTGAACGTTCAAATTCAGTGCATCCTCATTTATTTTAGTCGCAATTTCATTTTTGTTTTTATAAGTTCGCAAACTTGAACCAGTAAACAAAGGTTGCGATAAAGCTATATGAGCCTGATATTGACCTCCATCGGTAAAAGCCTGATCGTAACCAATATAATTGGTAGCACCAGGCGAAGTAAATTCAAACTTACGAATATTATTGTCATGCGAGATAATTGGGGCAAAAAGCAAGTTCGATTCGAGATTTATTACTGGACTTTTCAGTATCCGTTCGGTTTGTTGCATATCCAACTTAACAAGCTCATTGTCTGCTCTATTTCGCTGCAAAAGTGGACTATTCAACTTTGCCTGTTCTAGGAAATAATTCAAATCGTGCTGTTGCGCTTTAGTATTTACTACTGCCAAAGTGAACAAACATAGAACTATGATTTTCGATAGTTGACTCATGCTTTTAGGTTTTTTTTATACTAAAACAATGGAATTCATTCCTTGAATATTGTATTGTAAGTTGGTTTACATCGCAGATATTTTTCACAATAGCAAGCCCCAACCCGAAAGAAGTTGAATTTCCTTTGGTGAAACGATTGAAAATATTGGCGTTGGAGAAAGTGTTTTCTATCCCAGTATTACAAATTTGAAGTTCGCTTTCGTTGCTTGAAAAAATAATTTCACCTTCATTAATATTATGTCTTATTGCGTTGGAAATCAAATTTGAAATCAGTATTTCAGCCAATTGTTCGTTCATTTTACAAACAAATGGAGTTTTGAAATCGAATCTTATTTTCATTGATTTATTCTCGGATAATGGGGCGTACTCTTCCATCTTTCGCTCAATAATTTCGTTGAGAGAAATCGGGTTTTTAGCAATAAATTGTCGATTTTCGATTTTTGTAAGTAAAATAAGACTTTGATTCAATACCGAAAGCCTTTTTAATGCATTGATAGAAGCATGGACTTTTTTAAAGCTCTCTTCGTTTAAATCCTGTTGTAGAATTTCCTCCAAATGGAGTAATACAACCGATATTGGGGTTTGAATTTCGTGGGAAGCATTTTCGGAAAATTCTTTCAACGAGTGATAATCCGATTTTAACTTATTTGTCAGGTTATCAACCACTTTGTTGAGCCGGTCAAATTCTTCAATATTGGTCGAAACCAATTCAAGTGTTTGATTCCCAGCAAAATTAAATTGTTCTATTTGTTTTAGATTATATTCAAAATCTTTCCAAACGGTTTTATTTATTTTTTTTGAAACAAAATAGGCAACAGCTAATACCAATAACAGCAAAATACCAAAAGTAGTGGTCAGAATTGTTACCAAATCTTCGTTCTCGAATGTTGATTGGCGTAATTTTATTTCGTAAAAAATATCGTTTACTTTTATAGTGCTTGCATACTCCAAGTACTCTTCCCATTCGTTTTCGAGTTTGTTTTCTACTGATATAGTTATAAAATTGGGTTTCTCCTGTTTTACTTCCGTTATTTTTTTTACCTCTATGATAGGGAATACATTGGGAGGGACTAATCCTGTTTTTAAATGATTTTCAATCAATAATTCTTGTTCAATCAGATTATTTTTTGTGTTTTCGAGCAGGATTGTTCTTAATCCAAAATAGGATGAAACAGTGACTACCAACAATACAATTGTGAGCAGCAACAAGAACCGTCGATTTATTTTAGCTAGAAATTTCATAGATTGGTAAATTTATAACCTATTCCGTAAATTGTTTTTATATAATCAACACCACCAGCTAATTTTATTTTTTTGCGGATATTATTTAAATGTGTGTATATAAAGTCATAATTATCAGCTAATTCAATATTATCCTCCCATAGATGTTCTGCCAAAGCTTCTTTGGTCAACACTCGTTTTTGGTTGATAATAAAATACAGCAGCAAGTCGTATTCTTTTTTGGTGAGTTGCAGCTCTTTTCCGTTCACAACTATTGATCGGTTATCCGTATTAACCTCTATCTCGTTAAATTTCAATGTATTATTACCATCAAAATGACGGCGACGAATCAAGGCTTTTATACGAGAATTCAGTTCGGAAAGTTGAAAAGGTTTGGTCATATAATCATCGGCTCCGAGGTCGAGTCCGTTGATTTTATCGTCGGTAGAGATTTTGGCCGACACGATGATGATTCCAGATTTTGCATGACTGGATTTTATTATTTTCAACAAATCCAACCC
>JBBSCW010000320.1:0-3391 GCA_038249855.1 Bacteroidales bacterium | reverse complement strand
TTCTTCCACTTAACAGAATCGGAATCAATTGAAAGATAAATAAATGTAACCTTCCTATTCTTAAATTTCTCTTTAAGCAACTTCGAACTAGGAAACTGAGCAATACAGGGTGCGCACCAACTTGCCCAAAAATCTATGTAAATAATATCTCCGGAGTGGGCCTTTAATAAATTGTCGAACGAAGTATTAGCACCATCCACTTTAAGTAGGTTTAATTGATCGCTTGTATCGAAATTTAGACCAAACTTATTAGTCAAATAATCTAAACTCAATGAGTCTTCGGCTATCTGAGCAAAATCCACGCAATATTTCTTTATCGATTCTACATCCGAATTCTGAATGATTTGCTCCAATGCCTTCCTTAGCAGGATTCGCTTGGTAGCTTCACTGTAGCCATCAGATTCCTTTACAACATCGTATATAGATTCAAAGTCTGGGACTATCGAGTTTCCGCTTTTAATTTTTTGCGCTTTTGATCCATAGTGGTCAAATAAAATTCTATTAAGAAAATCATTGTAAAAAGCATAAAAAAGGTAATCGTCTTTTGCCAGATATTTTTTTATATCCAAATCATGTAGCTGTATTACGTCAATTGAATCAAATCGATTCTGAATTCTAAAGAAATCAACAACAGATGGCGAGATTTTTTTTGACTCTTCCAAAGAATCTAACAACTGCCCTTCTCTTTCTATTTCATCAAAAGCCTTTGATCTAAATTCTTCATGTGTACGATTAAAAACTAAATCGCTTTGAGTGCTGTCTATTCTAATAAAAGCGAAGGGGTATTGATATTTTATTTTCGCAGGAAAATCCCCATCGCAAATATTATCTCGCATTATCATTTCATAATTAGAATCACCACTATTCGTCTGTCGGCTTAATATGGTGACATACGGCCGCTTTTCAACATATCGAAACAGTGCAGTATCACCATTTATTAATAAAATACTTAATTTATCTACTCCTCGATACGCGTGCTGAATCTCAATTAACTCTCTCTTCGAAATAATTTTAATCGTGTCCGAACTTGAATCTGCATTAGGGGAAATAAAATGTGGGAGTAGATTGTCATCAATGTATTGGATTTCGAAATCTCCATTATTTGTAATAATTCCGTTTGGAAAAACATATCTGCTATTCTCAGGTATGCTTTCAAAAATTAATACAAACCCACTCTGTTCTATAGTAGCGTAGTCTACTGGTTTTTCATAGCAACCAATAGTCATAAAAAAGATGATAAGGCAATAATGCGATAGCAAGTTCATGAACTTTAAGTTAAGCATTATTAAGTATTATGCCTAACGGTTACGTAAGTGGTAGGCATGATACTCACTGGACAGCTCCCTTTCAAGATCTGGAAAGTCAGTTAATATAATTCGAAATAAGTTCTCTTATTTCGATACTACGGGGGCGTGGTGCATTAATTGAAATCATCTCACCTGCTTTTCCAATCAACATATATCTTGGTATCCCTGGTATCTGCATCTCTTTGGTAAAATCTTTCCCTTCAGCCAATCTATAGTGAAATACATTACTTCCAGTAGGAAGGGTATTAATTTTCTTCAACCACTTGTTCCTATCCTCATCAATGGAAAGATAAACAAAAACAATGCTGTCGTTTTTAAATTCTTGTGTTAGTTTCTTTGAATCTGGCATCTCCATAAGACAAGGACCACACCAGGTTGCCCAAAAATCCAGATAAGCCATTTTGCGAGAATGTTTTATCATTATTTCTCGTAACGAATATTTTTCTCCAGATGGAGTTTCCAGTTCCGATTCCAAAGCATCATTTGAGAATTCTCTTTTCGGCTTTTTCTGTAATGAAAGCAGAGTATCCCGCATTGTTTCATTTCCTATTGAATCGAGTACTTCAGCTAGTGGAGATAACTGTCCAGAGCGTTGATAATCGAAGATAATTTCATCAAATAATAAAAGATCTCTTTTACTTCCTCGAAAAGATTTTTGATAAAAATTCACAAGGAAAGCCTGATCCAGTTTCTTTGTGTCAACATTTTCAAGCATGAAAAATCTGGCGTATTTAAGAATAAAACTCTTGTAATCCATTAGATATAAAAGTGAATCTTTATCAAATTCCCTTGACATCTCCCGGAGCTTGGCTTTATAAAAATTGGGGACAATCGAATGGTTCTTGGCACTTAATTCTATTGGATTCCAAGCTTGATACGGAAAAAGTAAGTCACTTAAATATTGATAGTAAAGCGCTTGGGTTATGACCTGATGACCTTGTGCTGAAATTTTGCCTTTGGCATTCAGCTCATTTAATAATTGCAATCTAGTATTATGCCTTTTAAGCGATTGATCAGCTACATATTGATAATCTAATTTGTCAGTAACTTGTAGCGTTTGATTGCCACTGCTTAGATAACCGAGTTTGGATGCCTCTATCAGAGAATAAAACATCAGTTCATGAGAAGGTCGAGAACCCCTAAACTGAAAGGGAATAGTGTCGTTGCTTGTCTTCGTGAATTTAAGAGTGTCGCCTGGGAACAAATAAACAAACTGAACTCTGAAATTCCAGGCAAAGTTAAATAGTAACGGACCCTTGGCGGGTATTTCAATAATCTGACTGCTGGTATCTATTTCATGTGAAGCCAACATTTGGAAAATAGTTTTCGGCACTACACTTGTTGGGGTGTAGAGTGAAAAAATAATTTGATTCCATTTTTTATTAGCATTAACAATTATTATTTTATTGCTTACTATTTTCTCCGTGCTGCCTTTTTTGTTAGTACAAGAAATATGTAATGATGAAAATAAAATTAACGAGGCAATAAAAGATAAACGGAAAGACATTTTGTGGCTTTTAAATATAAAAATGAATTTGAAGAAAATAGAAGGGTGGAAATTCCGACCCCTCTATTCACTTTTTAAATGCAGAAGCAGCTCGAATAACCGGCATTGTTGCAATAAGCTGTACATTGTGCAGCAGATGACCCTGAGCATGATCCGCCAGTAACAACTTCACCAATTGAGTACACGCATACTACTCCTGATCCCGCCATAATTCCTTTCATCTCATCCCTGCTAAGCACATCCTTGATGTTCTTAAAGCTCATTTTTTCTGTTTTCATTTTGTTGAAGTTAAAATTTTTAAAATAAATATCAACCTGTTTTAATCCACCCATGGGCGGATGAGGTACAAGCCCTTTAAAACCCCTGTTTTGGCCAAACAATATTTTTTATGCCGGTTGCAGGGCAACCTCTGCTTTTTTCTCCTGTTTCATTTTCGCGCCCAACCCGGGCAGCATCGCTATTAAATCATCGACCGTATAATGCTCGGGTAATTGGTATCCGTTGAGGAAAAACGTAGGCGTCTGCTGCACGCCCACCGTTGTTGTCCAGGCATTTTGAGCAACGGCCAAGCGTATGC
>JBBSCW010000319.1:0-3496 GCA_038249855.1 Bacteroidales bacterium | reverse complement strand
GTGTTTTACAATATCGGCTATGCGAAAAAATTTTTCTGGAAAAACTTCGGGTATAGTTATCAAGTATTCTTTCCAGTCAACATCTTTTTCATAACCACATTGTTCGATATGAGTCGGATAATAAGGATAATTATAGATGGTAGCTAAAGTGCCTAATTTATCAAACCCCTCTATTAAAGTTCCTTCGTGATCGAAATCAGTAAATCCTAGCGGGCCGTGAATGGAATCCATTCCTTTGCTTTTCGCCCACTTCTCAGCAGCCTCAAACAATGCTTTTGTAACTTGAATGTCATCGATAAAATCTATCCAACCAAAGCGAGCATGATTCTGATTCCAAATTTTATTGGCCACCGGATTGATAATGGCAGCAATACGACCTACAATTTTCTTATCATTTATCGCCACAAAATAAGCAGTTTCGCAAAACTCCAACGCTGGATTTTTTCCTTTGGTCAGATTTAATAAATCGTCCATAACCAATGGTGGAGCTGCAAATTCACAGTTTTTATATAAATCGATACCAAATCGGATAAAATCCTTTAATTCTTTTTTGGTGTGTATTTCTCGAATGGTTATCGCCATAAATTTCAATTTGATGAATGTATCTTGTTAAAAAACCAATTAAATATTATTTGAAATTGAACATCATTTTTTCAAATGTTTCAATCTTAGAAAAAACAAAACTACTACAAATAATGCTATTCCTACTCCAACACCTACTCCTAAATGAGTGGAAAGATGTAAACCTTCGGGAGCAACAATAAAGTAACTAGCACTAACAGTTGTCATAAATACTGCCGGAATAAGCGATACCCAATAAAATTTATGCTTTTTGGCTAAATAAACTGTAATTGCCCAAAGCGTAAATACAGCCAAAGTCTGATTACTCCAAGCAAAATATCGCCAGAGTACATTAAAATCTAACTGCAGAATTATAAATGTCAGAATAAAAATAGGAACAGCAATTATCAAGCGTTTTGTGATAGGTTTTTGATCAAAATGCAAGAAATCGGCAGCTATCAATCGTGCTGAGCGCAAAGCTGTATCGCCAGATGTTAGTGGTGCTGCAATAACTCCCAACAATGCCAACAATCCTCCAAAATGCCCTAGCCACGATTTGGAAATGAGATCAACTACTACAGCGGGTTTATTATCAGTGGGTGCAAGTCCAGCCACAAAATCTTGCAAACCATCAATCGATCCAAAGAAACTCGCAGCAGCGGCCGCCCAAATCAAAGCCACAATTCCCTCAGCAACCATACTACCATAAAATATTCTGCGACCCAAATTCTCGTTTTCAATACAGCGAGCCATCAGAGGCGACTGTGTAGCATGAAACCCAGAGATTGCACCACAAGCTATTGACACGAACATCATTGGGAAAATTGGTAATTTGGCATGATGTAAGTTTGAAAACCCTTCGGTAAATTCAGGTATAGGAGCTTTATTGACTAACATGGCAACAAAAATTCCAACTGCCATAAAAAGCAATGCAAATCCAAAAACTGGATATATTTTCCCAATTAGTTTGTCGATGGGTAAAAGTGTGGCAAGAATATAATAAGCAAAAACGATGATAATCCACCAACTAACACTAATTACTCCGGGAGTTAGATTTCCTAATAAACTGGCAGGACCTGAGATAAATACCGCACCCACTAATATCATTAAAACTAACGAAAAGCCGCGCATAAACTGCTTAATCGAAATTCCCAAATGGTCACCCACCAGCTCTGGAAGGCTTGCTCCATTGGAACGAATAGACATCATTCCGGAGAAATAATCATGAACCCCACCTGCGAAAATAGTTCCGAAAACTATCCATAAAAAAGCAGCCTGTCCATACATAATTCCCATAATGGCTCCAAAAATAGGACCTAGACCTGCTATATTCAAAAACTGAATTAGAAAGACCCGCCACCAAGGCAGTGCAACATAATCCACGCCATCAGGATTAGCTATGGCTGGAGTTTTACGGGAAGAATCGATACCGAATATTCGTTCGGAAATCTTACCGTAAATAGCATAACCCAAAACCAGTATTACTATCGAAAAAAGAAAACTATACATACTATTTCAGTTAAACAATTATAATCAATCAAATAGCTATTAATCAATATATTAAAAAGTATAATTCATATCTTATTCAATCAATTAGCCCTTTAGTGTGAACTTTTCGAATAAAATAATCTACAAAAATAATCTAATTTTTTACAAATGATGAATTTTAAGGTTTGGAGCTACTGTATTTATAGTAATTTTTAAATATAATGGATGTTTAGAATATATTTAATTGTCATAATAGGTCATCACAATTTAATTTCAATAAATTGATATACTGTGATTTAATTTATTTGTTAATAAGGAAAGATTGAGCTAAGAATCTATTTCAAATACAAACAGAAAATTAGATTGAATAGCATGTTTCTAATATTTCTCTACAATAAAACAGTGTGTCGAAATATAATTCACGGCTATATAGCTGATATCCTGACATTTTGGATAATTAAAATAAAAAATGTAACTTTGCAAGCCAAAAATTAGGAAATAATTTATTTGGTTATTTAAACCAATTAAATCACTAAACTTACGACAAAAATTAGCAAAGTAAAAAACATTAGATAATTATCAAACAAAAAAATTAAATGGCAACTACAGCAGATATTAAAAACGGAATGTGTCTTGACATCGACGGTCAATACCTTGTGATTACTGAGTTTTTACACGTAAAACCTGGCAAAGGACCCGCTTTTGTGCGTACAAAAATGAAAAATGTGGTTACTGGTCGCACCTTGGAGCGTACTTTCAATGCAGGGATACGAATTGAAGAAGTTCGCATAGAGCGTCGTTCTTATCAATATCTATATCCAGACGATATGGGTTATAATTTTATGAACAACGAAACTTATGAACAAGTTTCTGTGAATAAAGACATAATTAACGGAGTTGACTTCTTGAAAGAAGGTATGATTTGTGAAGTAGTTGTGCATGAAAAATCAGAAACTATTCTTTTTGTTGATCTTCCAGTGCAAGTTGCTCTTTTAGTAACTTATACCGAACCTGGACTAAAAGGTGATACTGCCACCAATGCTACCAAACCTGCCACTGTTGAAACTGGCGCTACCGTGAGAGTACCTTTGTTTATCAACGAAGGCGAAACAATTAAGGTTGATACGCGCGATGGTTCGTATGTGGAAAGAGTGAAAGTTTAGAAGAATTAGCCCCCCTAAATCCCCCAAAGGAGGACTTAAAGACACACATTACATATTTTTATCAAACAAAATTTTAAGTATTAAAAAATCCGGTTAACTCGTTCGTTAACCGGATTTTTTATGTCTATATATACAACGAGTTTGTAAATCTGACATCTTGATTTATCATGTAATTGATAATATGCATTTTAGGTCTTGATTATTGATTCTTGCTGTCTATATATATTATTGTATCATTTTATGGTAACCATGGTTGCTCCAAAGCCATATTCGCGGAAAGAAGC
>JBBSCW010000318.1:0-3542 GCA_038249855.1 Bacteroidales bacterium | reverse complement strand
GAGGATTAGAAAAAATGGCGGTTTGTTTTCTTGCAGTTGCCGGTGTAACAGGCGATTGGAGTAAAGCTAAGGAAGATGCAAATCTTAAGTCCCGCGATATCATCAAAATCGTAAATGAAAAATTTGAAGAAAGGATTTCTTCGGGCTCGTACGATGACATCCGAAGGATAGACCTGAAACTACTTGTACTTGCCGATATTATAATAAACAGCGGTGTAAATAAAGGATCGGCTACTAACGACCCAACAAGAGGATATGCTTTACATCCTGATTTTAAAAAATTAATAATAACCTATAAGACTGCCGCCTGGAATAAGTCATTAAAATCATTCAACAAAAACAGGCCAGCACTTGCCGTAATTTTAGCACGATTCAGAGACCTTGCAAAAATACCTGTGAAACTGCCAAACGGAAAGCCTCTTGAGCTGTCTCCTGGAGAGCATAATGTTTTACAAAAAGCAATTATCGAAGAGTTTTTACCACGCTTTGGCAGTGACTGTGAAGTTCTTTACATTGGCGACACTTCAAATAAAACGCTTCACATTGAAGAAGCAGAATTAAAGAAATTGAATTTCATTGAGCTTTCGCATGATGAACTACCTGATATTATTGCATTTAGCAGAAAGAATAACTGGCTTTATTTAATTGAGGCTGTTCACAGCAAAGGTCCTATGAGCGAAATCAGAGTTCTTGAACTTAAAAAGATTTTGAAGGAATGTAAATCAGAATTGATTTTCATAACCGGTTTCCTGACCAGAGCAGATTTTAAAAAATGGATGCTTGAAATTGCCTGGGAAACGGAAGTCTGGATAGCTGACAATCCAGATCATTTAGTTCATTTTAATGGGCACAAATTTTTAGGAGCATACTAAGTCCGACGCTTTTGGCAGCACATTTGCATTTTTGCCTACGCATAAGCCATTCAAAAAAAAAAATTATAAAAAAGCTACAAAGCCAACGCACCCTGACAACAAAACTATACCAAAATCATAAGACAGAAAAAAAGGGCGGACGCATAACAAGGTCTATAAAAAATGGCGTTTGAGGCACATAATTGAAAGCACGTAACCCACACTGGCATTGGTATCGGTTGACTGCGGACAACTGCGTATGCCTCCACTTTTTATAGCCTTTATTATGGGGCGATTTCCTTTCCTCAGAATACTGACCGCTATTCTTGTTCCATGATTTCTTCCTCCTCATCAGCATAGTTAAATTCTAACTTGCTTTGAGTAACAATTTGGTCAAGGATATTATTCAGATAACCTTGTTTAACGGCCAGTTGAAATCTGTCAATAAGAGTTGGAATATTAATGATTTCTTCTATACATTCCATGTATTTTTTAACTAAAGCTTTTACAGTATATGATTTTAAAGCATCGTCTTCAATTTTTTTTAATAGAGTTTCCTTTGCCTCTCCTGATTTTATTACAAATGTTATTGGGTATTTTTCAAGCTTATGAATATCTAAAAAATACTTCTTAAAATCCAAAGTTTCGGTTACTTGGAAAAATCTACCTAATGGTTTCATAACAAAGTCAATACCTCCGTCATTTGCATTTGTTCTACCTGTTTTGTACAAGACCAGGCTCTCTTCTTTCAAAGATTCCAATTTGCGTTCAAACCCCCAGTATATTTTTATATCGTTGTAAAAATATTTTAAGATAGAATAGCTAACAATTTCAAATAATCTTGCATCAACATTTGGTGCAAGCTGTCCAATTATAAAATCTTCAACTTTACTATGTTCTTCTGGTTTTAAGTGTTGTAATTCTTCACATGACAGTAAGAAGCGTTCAAATGATTCCATTTTAGTCTTTACATATTCAAGAATTATCTCGGTAATTGCTTCTGCAAGATTTATTTCAGTATCACCAAGTTTAAATTTTATAAGATTTTCGTTAATCCAATATCTATCAGATTCAGCAATTCTATTTATCGGAAAATAATCTAATGTTGGGAATAGACCTTCAAATTCAGAGTTTAGACGATTATTTAATGCGTGATTTTGAAGATTTGCTCCAAATGGAAGCTCACGTTGTCGCTGGAAAAGTTTATTATACATGGCACCTTCATACGCTGAATAATCACCTCCTGTATGAAACCCATTATTTATGTAATCTTCAACTAAAATGTAGATTGCGTATATGTTTGCAAAACTCCCACGTGATTTGGAACCTTTGCTGGCAGATTTAGTTTTGCGATTTAAATACTGTATCAAAGGACTATGTTTGAAGATTTCTTCAGAACTATTTCCAAAATGTTTCTCTAAAATTGCTCTAATGTTTGCTGTAAATATATGTTCCATTAGGTTCGTCGAATAGTGTTAAGGTAGAAACTGACATTATTTTTTCTGTTTCAAATGTTCTAATTTCTTTTTGGAGTTTTTCCCCTTTATGTTCCGTACAAAGTTGTAGCCTCCGCAATCCAATCTTAATATAGGCTTCTTGCAGGTCAATACCTATGCAATTTCTACCCAATTCTTTTGCTACAAAACAAGTAGTAAAAGTTCCAGAAAACGGATCTAATACTAAATCACCTTTATTTGAACTTGCTTTGATAATTCTCTCCAGTAATGCAATAGGTTTTTGAGTAGGATGGTTTTCATATTCATCCATGCGATAGCGAACTCGTGCAAAATCCCAAACATTTCCAGGAACTTTATGGGAATTATAAACTGTTGGAACTGCCTTCCGATAATCAATTAATTTTCTTTTTGCACCTGTTTTTGCTTCAACTAAAATGTCATCTGCATTAAAAGTGTAATTATTTGTGCTTTTTGTGCAAAAGAGAATAGGCTCATACATAGAACCATAGTATTTTTTCGCTTGAACACCTGAACTGTCATAAGACCAAATAAGACGTGATAAAATATTAAGTTTATTCCTTAAATAAATGTCGAAGTATGGCATAAACTGTGTTGAAGTCATCACATAAAAACTGCCGCTAGGTTTAAGCTTTTTAATACACAAGTCAAGCCATTCATAACACCAATTCAGGTAGTCTTCATCTTTGTCCCATTTGTCTAAGTGTCCATTAAAGTTTTTGCCAATATTGTATGGCGGGTCAGCAAATATTAAGTCCACCGAGTTGTCTGCAACCTTGTTGCGTAAAACTTCTAATGCGTCACCGTGTATGATTCTATAGTTTTCAGTTCCAAATATTTCCATTGGCAAATCAATTACAATTATATTGCAAATGTAGATAAAAAAAACCAATTTTTTTTACTTTTAAGTGATGTCCTATCAACTTCGCAGTGTCCTTAAAATGCCAGTAATTTTCTAATTTCAGTTATCAGGCTATATCATTTTATCAGGCCACCTTCATATTGCCCCCTTCTGCCGTATCGGTTCTCCTTTCGATTGAACTGACAATAGTTTTTTGACTGGTACTTTCCGAACTTTTGAGTTCATACAGCAACGACTTTAAATTAACCGTCGCATAGGTAGAAGAATGGTCCGACATGGCATAGGGAATAATCAGATCCTCACCATGAATAACAGAACCGCAAGAAAATATTACGTTGGGTACTGCGCCCTCTC
>JBBSCW010000317.1:0-3674 GCA_038249855.1 Bacteroidales bacterium | reverse complement strand
TAAGACTGATTTTCAAATGAAGACAATTACTCAATTTTTGGGCCTTATCAATATCCAAATCACTAATTTTTCGATTACGGTACAAAAGTAATTGCAAAGCAATATCGTCTTTAAGCTGATTGTACATCCAATCTTTATCGGTCATTTTATAAATTAACTTTGTGGTATTGAGCGGATTTTTTTTCTCGATAAAAGTTCCTGTATTCAAATCCATCTCCAAGTTTGGCCAAAAATTGCCATGAAACTTCATGCCTGGTTCATTTCTACTGTTCCAATCTTTCGTAGCAATATAACGACAACGAAGCAAACTTCGAGTATGATCGCCTCCCCAAATGTAGAAAATAAGATATTTGGCTGCGTTTTTGGTTTTTTCCTCCCTTAACAAACGTAGATAAGCCTGATAGACACCGTAACCGCCAACTCCATAATTACGAACAGGTTCGCCCAAATGAGCTGCTAAGTATTCTTGCCATGTTTCACCATCGGAAACCTGCTGGCATTGCGTAAAACTATCGCCATAAGTATTTATTCTACACGGTTTGTCCTTGTACATAAACATGGTTCTTGCGCCATTGGCTTGCGTGGTGGAAATGGTGCAACTTGTATCTATCCCTTCGAGCGGCAATGAATTTCCCAGCACATAACCCAATTCGGAATCAAATTTACTCCACACGCCTTTTTTATGGAGGAAGACATCCAATTCTGTTTTTGTTGGCACAGCTGTTTTGATGTATTCTTCAAAAGTGGGTGGTGTTTTAGTTTGACCTACAACCGATACAGAAGCAGTCAATAGCATCAAAAAAAGTATTTTTAGTTTGTTTTTCATTATTCTTGAATGTTTTAAAATTCGATTTTCCATTTAATTTTTTCTTTTTTGTCAGTTTTCAAAGTCAATTCCAATAATCCATTTGAAAGCGGTTTTGACAAAAAAGTTCCAGATGAGGTTTTTATTTTTTTAAGTTCATATCCATTCGTGGCTATAATTATTTTCATGGGTTCGCGTTCAACCATCTCCGAAATTCCGCAAAGCTGATTCTTTATCCATTTCACATCGCTCAATTCTATGAAACCCTGCATCAGATGCCTGTCTGTGGAAATTACTTGCGGGTAATCTTCTTTTTGATGCACAGAAATAATTCGCGCCTCGCCTTTTCGTAATTTTTGCGTTAATACAGTATCACCTTTGAAAGTCCCAATCAACTGATTATTCCAAAAATCATAAATATAATAGAAACTACTTTTGTCCAAACCCATTCCACCAAATCCCACCTCGCCTGAAAGATCAATTGAAATTGTCTTTGGTTGAAAATCATCTTCGTTGAAAAATGTCAATTGATGCCATTTCTTATTTACTTCAAAATCATAAACTCGTGGATAATCGCTCGAAAAAGCATCTATCGGTCTGGCACTTTGTGGTGATTGATGATAAGGAAAAATACGGGACAATCGGTGTACAGTATTTGAATCGAGCAATGCAAAGCTTTCGCCTAGCAACAGTCTTGAAGCAGATACGTAAGACATAGTAAGCAATTTATTGATGCCATCGTTAGAGTCTGATGGCGATGCTTTTGTCAAACTTTTTGCATCCATATCATAATTGAAAATAATCCTATTTTTATACCAACGAAGTCCTGTGCGCATTATCATCTCCGGATTAATCTTATCGTTATCGCTCCAAGTCCTTTGCGATTCAATAAGTCCCACATTAATATCTGAACCTCTACTTAGATTACGCTCTTGAATATAGGCTGCACGACCCATTCCATTGGAAGACAGCTCAAAAACTCGTCGATACATGCCTGCCGTAGTAGAATATTTGTCATCCATGCCCCCATAATGCGCCCATGCAGTATAAGGATAATCGTACATTATGCCCAAAATGCCGGCACTACTAAGATTCTTGTATACTTTCTTTAAGTGAGCAGAGAATCCTTTGTCGGTAAAATCGTAGGTCCCAAAATTTTTATTTGAACGATCAAATTGATTTTCAACCACGTAATAAGATTGATTGTGAAGCATGTGTGAAGGGAACTGTTCGCAATAATCGTTTGAACGTAAACCTGTTTGCATATAGAAAAGTGGCAATCCTCCTAAATCAACAATAGCTTTTGCCCATTTTTTACTTGTTTCGTAAGGCTTTCTGTAATGTCCTCCAGGAAGTCCCATTCCAACTGATTCTTGTGATCTTTCGACGCCACTTCCATACATTTGCCAATGCTTATCGTCCCACCAGCCATTTTCATTATTCTCATCGTAACAATCAGGCACTAATCTGATGCCCATTTTGGTATATTTCATCCAACCAGCATCTTTCACTCGTTTCATTTCGTCTATTGCTCCGGGCGTATCGTTTATAGCTCGTTTCTCCCGATTGGAGCCACCATAGCTTGGTTGCATAGAATACCACAAATCAATAGTTGGAAAATAATAGTAGTTCAATTTTACATTCTGAGCAATTTTTACAGCATTCGCATAATTTTCGGCTGATTCAATAGGATTGACAGTACTGAAATCGACATAAAATTCATCTTTTGCAGGAAAATAAGTATCGCCTGGTTCAACTAATTTTCCAACTGGATCTTCTGAGAAAAGGTTGAATTTTATATTTTCGAACCTATTCGGAGTGGTCTTTTTAGCTGATAGTGGAGTTTTAAGCAAGTCTACTGGAACATTACCTTCAAAAAGTACTAGCTCGTTAAGTAAACAATTTGAACCACTGTTCTTCTTGATTAAAATGGTGGGTAAGCCATCTTTCATCATTTCAGGGCTAATCTCAGTCAAAAAAAGCTGTGGATCTCCGCTTTCTTGCAAGTTACTCAAACGGGTTGGAGGAATTAATTCAATAAACTTATCATTTGCTTGTAAATGAGCAGATTGAATAATATCTGAGTCATAAGAACCCCAAACAAATCCCAAGGTATAGGTTTTGGTCTGATCCAAATTTTTCAACTCAATTTTTAATTCCTTTTTGTCATAAATAACAGTTTTGGCCTCTGTAAATCCATTCGTATAATTAATATTGAATATTTTATCCGACTTATCAATATTAAAATGTTTTGACTTTTTCCAATAATTTACATTTCCCACATCGACATAATCCATAATCTGCGTCTTTTTTGCCAATACGGCTAACTCCATTTTACGCTCATATCCATCAGTTATAAATGCAAATTTCTCAAATTCATTGTACGTTAGGCCTCCTACAACTAATGTATATCGATTTTCTTTATTTCCACAATTCAATATAAAGTTGTTTTGAGTTAGCAAAAATGGATCTTTATGAATAAACGTTTGAACTCCACCACCTTCACCATCAAGCAAATTGAAATTTTCTTTTAAGTCAACCTCTTTGAAAATGGAGGCGTTTGTAATTGGAAAAAAACTTTTCAACACATAAGATTCGTTTAGTGTGTTCTTAATTCCACTTCGTAAAACTATAAACTGTTTGCCTTGATACAATTTTATAGCTAATAATTGTTCGGGGCAATTCGTCTTATTCGACAGAATCATGAGAACAGCCCCTTTGCCCAAATTTTCATTTACCGGCAAAATTTTATAGCTATTTTTCACGCCACTTTCTGCGGAGTTAAAATCATTTACTTGGGTTGTAATTTCACTTATTGCTACAACATCACGTACTTTGTCATAAGCAGTATATACTCCTTTGTTTAAGT
>JBBSCW010000316.1:0-3711 GCA_038249855.1 Bacteroidales bacterium | reverse complement strand
TCTCCCCAGATAGGGAAAGCATAACTCAGTGAACCCACCAAATCCATGCATATACATAGCCAAAGTGATGGGTTCTTTTTTTGAATCATAATTCTATCTTTTCTAAGTTTTGTTACGAACTGATCAATATTTTTTCAGTTCGATAAGTAGCTTTTTGTTTTCGGCACTTGTACCAACTGTTATTCTCAAACAATCTTCGCAAAGACTGATCTTGGATCTATTTCGAACTACAATTCCTCTGCGAATCAGGTCGTTATAGATGTTTGTTGCTGCGCTGACTTTGACTAAAATAAAGTTAGCATCCGAAGGGTAAATCTGTATTACACAATGAATTTTCTCTAATTCATTCATCAAAATGTCTCTTTCGGCAAGCAGTTCATTTACCCATCCTTTTACTTTTGAAGCTTCTTTGAGCATAAACAAAGCATGGCGTTGGGTGAGTAAATTCACATTATAAGGATATTTTACTTTATTCAAAACCTGAATAATTTCAGGTGACGCAAATGCCATTCCTAATCGAATTGCTGCATTGCCCCAAGCTTTCGAGAAAGTTTGAAGGATAACCAAGTTTGGATATTTTTTCAAATATTCTGCATAACCGTCCGAAGATGAGAAGTCGATATAAGCCTCATCAATTACCACTATTCCCCTGAACCATTGCAACAATTTTAGGATTTCTTCTTTGTTTAAAGAGTTTCCGGTCGGATTATTAGGTGAGCAAAGCCAAATAATTTTTGTGTTTTTATTAGTAGCATCGATTATTTTATATGCCTCAATATCAAAGTTTTCATTGAGTAATACTTTTCTGTAATCTACCGCATTAATTTCGGCACACACTTTATACATGCCGTATGTTGGTTCAATAGCTACAACATTGTCGTGGTTGGGCTCACAAAATGCCCGGTACAACAAATCGATGGCTTCATCGCTACCATTACCAAGAAAAATTTTTTCAGGAGTTATTTTCTTGATTTTCGAAATGCTTTTTTTAACCTCAATCTGATATGGATCTGGATATCTGTTGAATGGGGAATTAAATGGATTTTCGTTGGCATCTAAATATACCGACGCTTCCCCTTTAAATTCATCTCTGGCACAAGAGTAAGGTTGAAGATTTTTAATATTCTCCCTTAATAAATCTTTTAATATCATATATCTGCTTGTTAAATTTTCGTATACTGAAAGTTGTAAAATTCTATCTACGGTGTGAACTTTCTCTGGTTTCTACTTCTTTTTCTTCGTCTAATCTTACCTTAACGGCATTGCTATGTGCTTGTAATTCTTCATTTTCGGCCATCAATATAATGGCGTTGCTGAGGTTGTCGAGTCCATCTTTCGAAATCTGTTGGAATGTAATTTTCCGTACAAAACTATCCATATTTACTCCGTTGTAAGCTTTGGCATAACCATTTGTTGGGAGCGTGTGGTTAGTTCCCGACGCATAATCACCCGCACTTTCAGGCGTATAATTACCTAAAAAAACCGATCCAGCATTCACTATATTGGCAGCTACGCCCATATAAAATTGCGTACAAATTATCAAATGTTCGGGTGCATATTCGTTGGTGAGTTCCACTGCTTCTTCCAGGGTTTTCAGAACGATTATTTTACTGTTCTCTAAGGCTTTACGTGCAAATTCTTTGCGTGGAAGCTGTTCGAGTTGTAACTCTATTTGTTCAATTATCGGTTCTACTATAGATTCATCTACTGTAACTAATATCGATTGACTATCAACTCCATGTTCGGCTTGCGAAAGTAAATCAGCCGCTACAAACACAGGATTTGCCGATTTATCTGCCAATACTTCCACTTCCGAAGGGCCAGCCGGCATATCGATAGCCACATCATGCAGGGAAACAAGTTGTTTAGCGGCAGTTACATACTGATTGCCTGGACCGAAAATCTTATAAACTTTGGGTACAGTTTCAGTTCCGTAAGCCATAGCGGCAATAGCCTGTGTACCCCCGATTTTGAAAATCCGATGAACACCCGCAATTTTTGCTGCATAAAGTACTGCTGGATGAACTTTTCCTTCTTTGTTAGGCGGTGTGCACAAAATAACTTCTTTACATTCAGCAATTTGAGCTGGAATGCCTAACATAAGCACCGTTGAAAATAATGGAGCTGTTCCTCCGGGCACATACAATCCTACTTTTTGAATCGCCACTGACTTTTGCCAGCAATATACACCTGGAGACGTCTGTATTTCAGGTAGTTCGTGAACTTGTGCCGAATGAAATTTCCAAATATTCCTTCTTGCCATTTCTATGGCATGTTTCAGTTGCATAGAAACTAATTTTTCAGCTTCGTCAATTTCTTCTTTTGTAACTTCAAATAGGTCTAAGTTGACTTTATCAAATTGTTCGGTATATTTTCTAATGGCATTGTCGCCATTTTGGCGAACATCATCCAACACTTTTTGTACAATATCAAATAAATGTGAGTTGTCAAAGACTGGACGTGCAAGAATCTCCGACCATTTTTCTTTTTCAGGATATTTAATTATCTGCATCTTGTATCAATTATTTTTTTCTTTTTATTGGGGTTGAATCGCAAATCAGTCTATTAGAAAGGAAAAACATATTCAACACTTACTTTGTTTTGTTTGTTGCTAAAAAATCAGGTTTATCCCAATTTAGATAGAGTTCCTCCATACTGTTGAAAATCATGTCGGCGCCATTTTTTGTAAGTTCTTCGGGATCCAAAGGGCCAGTATTAACGCCAATTGTAAATAAATTGGCAGCTTTGGCAGATTCCACTCCCAACGGAGCATTTTCTATCACAAGTACTTCCCATGGCTTAAAACCAGATTTTTCAAGACCTTTCAGATAAGGTTCAGGGAATGGTTTTCCTTGAGTTACATCGAATGCTGTAACCATTTTGTCCTTATGAAAAATACCCGGAAAGTGAGATTCTAAGCTTTCTAACAGGCTTACTTGTCCTGATCCAGTAACTACATAAATTTCTAGTCCTTGCTGTTTTACTTTGTTCAGCATTTCATCGGCGAATGGCATTTTTTCTACGGCTGCACATTGCTCGAAGTACTTGGTTTTCAGCTCGTAAATCTGTTTTTTCTCTTCTTCGGTGGCATCTCTTCCGTAAGTTTTATTGAATGCACCATCGATTGTTGAATGTCCAGTTCGACCCTCATTCATATAGGCCTCATATTCAGTGAATGGAATATTGATATCTTGCATGGCTTTAACCCAAGCTGTTGCATGATTTTTCATTGAGTCGAAAATCACGCCGTCCATATCAAAAAATACGGCACGAAGTCGGAAACTAGGATAGTTTTTTTCGCTTAAAAACTCTTTAATTGCTGTTGAAAACATTAATCTAATTTTTTTTATGCAAAGATACTTTTTTTTGAGCCTTTTTGGAAGAGTTTTTTTTACTTTGTAGCTAAAAAATGGGTTTTAATACAAATGAATTATAGTTTCATTCCAAAGTTAGCTTTAGTATAAGTCAATTAAATACGTATTTTATCTCTCTAGCTCTCCACAGTTGATTATTAACTATAAAAGGAAATTACAATATTCGGTCTTTTTTTTCGATATCTGTATGTTATGAATATTCAGACATCCAATACCTATAATTGATAATGAGTAATTTATCAAGATTTATTCGTAAAATAGACATTCAATTAATGTCAATTATTGCAATATGTCGGTGCATTATTACGAAATGTAACTTACATTATATCAGATAAAT
>JBBSCW010000315.1:0-3714 GCA_038249855.1 Bacteroidales bacterium | reverse complement strand
TATGCTGGTAATCCAGTTATTGATATTCAAGATTCGGGTAGTGGATCTTTGAAACCTCAGTAATTGAAAGATTTAAAACTGATAGTAAGAATATTGAAATTCGATTATTTGAGTTTTTACTAATTCTTCATTACTAAAAAAAAAATAATTTTATATTGACCCACAACCCCCAAAAGGGGACTTAAGAGTGGAATAAAAAGGTAATTTACGTAATTTAAACTAATACAAACTGCGTCCTAATCCCCTTTTTGGGGGGTTTGGGGGTCGAAATTCTAAATTGTTAAAGTAGAACTAACAATTCTTTTTAAAAGTCAGTCTTTTAATAATCTATCGACCCTTTCGCTCCATGCAAAAGGGTCGATAAATCATACAATAATTATTTTTTACAACTTAATAACATCCGCTCATTCTCTATTATTTTATCATTATCAATCAGAAAGCGAAGAACTTGAAGGGTTTTATTTTCTTTGGCTTTAATTCTCTTTAATAAAGCATTTGTGGTGAGTGCTTCATTTTGTAGTATGCTAATAAGCTGATTTTTGATTTGGTCAAAATCCTCTGTGGTAAGTGTATTTTCTTTCTTTTTCAGACAAATATCGCATTGTCCACAAGCTGAAGTGTTTTTTTCACCAAAATAAGACAGAAGCACCTGACTGCGGCAAGTATTTTCCTCTTTGGCATAGTCGAGCACACTCTTCACACGGGCAATATACCTATCGCGTCTATCGTCATAAACTTCTTTTCCTAATGTAATTCGTTCAATGTCAATTCGTTCAAGCGTAAAAGTCAGAAAAGGTGTTTTCTTTCGAGGAATATATTGTATGATACCTTCCTTGCTCAATACGATTAATTGGTTATAAATATCATCCCGTTTACAATCAAGTCTTTTAGCCAATAAATCTTCGTTTACGTAGGCTGGGTCGGTAAACAAACCAGTGTACGAACGGAGGAGTATGTGTATTAACCTTTCCTGTTGCGGAGAATGTTTAAATTTATACAAATCATCCTTACCCACTGTAAAAATTACGCGAGAAGAATTTTCTTGTTCGTCTGTCAGGTCAATATATCCAGCTTGTTGAAGTATTTTCAAGCAATTGTATGAAATAAGAATCGGCAGGCGGAATTTGACACAAAAGTCAGCAATATCAAATGCAAAAACTGCATCGAGACCTGAACCAACTCCAATTTCAAGATAATTACAAAGCGATTCGTACACTTTTAGCACCATTTCCTTGCCCGGAAAACTATCCGAAACCCGTTTGCGCATTTTTACAGCATCGCCATTGTTGTAGAGCATCACGGCATAAGCCTTCTTTTCATCTCTACCAGCTCGTCCCGCTTCCTGAAAATAAGCTTCAATAGTATCGGGCAAATCCATGTGAACTACGCTCCTAACCTCGGCTTTATCAATTCCCATCCCAAAGGCATTGGTAGAAACAATTACTCGAGTATCGCCATCTTTCCATCGTTTTTGGCGTTCGTCTTTGGTTTCATTTTTTAGACCGGCATGAAAGTATTCAGCACTAATACCATTCACAACTAAGAAATCTGCTATTTCCTTGGTTTTCTTTCTATTGCGGACATAAACCACCGAAGTACCTGGGACAGCTTTGAGAATTTTCAGCAGATGTTCATCTTTATTCTCGGTAGTGCGAACGACATAAGCTAAATTGGTACGGGAAAAACTTTTTTGAAATAGATTTTTCTCCTTAAATCCGAGTTTTTCTTGAATATCATCTACAACTTCGGGAGTAGCAGTAGCCGTAAGTGCGAGTACCGGAACGCCTTCCAAATGTTCACGAAGGTCTGCGATTCGTAAGTAGGACGGACGAAAATCGTAACCCCACTGCGAAATACAATGTGATTCGTCCACGGCAATCATACAAACGCGGGCTTGCTTAATTTTTTCGAGAAACAAAGGAGTTGCTAAGCGTTCGGGAGAAACATACAGGAATTTGTAAGCCTCGAAAACACAGTTGTCCAAAGTGGTCTGTATGTCAGCATTACTCATTCCTGAATAAATGGCGGCAGCCGTAATATTTCGTTTTTTCAGGTTCTCCACCTGATCTTTCATCAAAGCAATAAGCGGAGTAACTACAATACAAACTCCATCCATGGCCAAAGTCGGCACCTGAAAAGTCAGTGATTTACCTCCACCTGTCGGCATTAATCCAAGTGTATCTTTGCCCGAAGCGATGCTTTGAATAATATCTGCCTGAAGTGCTCGGAACTCATCGTAACCCCAGTATTGTTTGAGAATGGAAAGAAATTGCTCCATGTTGAGTTTGAAAATTTGGACGAAGATATAGAAATTATACGAATCAAGTGATTGTTTTGGATTTCAATTTATTTTAATCAAAGTCTTTGTCGCGAGTATGGATAGGTAGAAATTCAGGTTTGAAAACGTATGCGTTTTTCACTACGACTGGCACGATAGGTATTGGAATCAATTGCATATACAAAGGCAATCGGTCGATTTTAGTAACGATAACCTTAGCAATGCCTGCACGAATAATATCCAATTGCTCAGCAGCTGCGTATGACAAATCAATCACACGGTTACGAACATGAGGCCCGCGATCGGTCACTTTCACGATTACTTCATAATTATTTTTAGGATTGACAACGAGTAATAATGTTCCGAATGGCCAAGTTCTATGAGCACAAGTCAAACTATCGTTGTGATAACGGCTGCCATTTGAAGTACGATGTCCGTGCATTCTCTTGCTATAAAACGATGCGTTTCCAGTTTCTTGCGATAAAATTGGTAAATTGGATATGAAAAACAGGATAGTAAATAAAGATAAATACTTCATTGATACGAATATGAAATTCTAAAATCAAACTGAGAAATGAATACTTTACAAATTTGGTGATAAAATTCCAATAAATCAAAAAAGATTGACATTTTAACCTGAGTTATTATTCTTCAGAATTGAAGATTGATGAAAAAATTGCATGGAATGTATTACTTTCTATTGAAGGGTAAAACAGTATTTTGATTGTATCTTTTCTGAATAAATTTAGCTCCAAAGAAATATATGAACTTTCATGATCACAAAATGTGATGTTGAATAGTGAAAGTGTTTACAATTACCAATGGCAAAAAACAAATTAATGAATTTATTGCATTCACAGCCAATCTGTCAAATTTGTCGCAGTTTTTTTGTTGGTACAAGTTTTGTTATAAAATAATCGTATCTTTGCAAAAAAGAAATCAAAAAGTAATTAGAGAATTACAAATTTGACACCTGTTTGACTACTCAATTAGTTTTAGTCGAACTTATTCTTTTAGTTATCAATAAGATAACATACAACTGGGGCTGTTTGGTTTTGACAGCAGGCAGAACTGATATGTAAGCATGTCGAGCGTTGAGAAAACGGCTCGTTAATCTCGGATCTCACAACTATAACTGGCGAAAATAATTACGCTCTTGCTGCTTAATCGAATAGAGTAGATTAAACTTTATTCCGGTACTAGGTACTGGAACGAGACATTTCCCAAATGCCCTCTCCTCGAGGCGATTTGATATGGAAATGTGGGTAAATCGGGGATAGCAACACATAGCCTTGGATGTGTTGTAAAATAAAAAGGATAAGGTGTGAATTGGTGGCTTCGGTCCTACCCACACTCGAAAACCTAAGCGAAGATAAACATGTAGAAAGCTTATTATTTCCTTGTTTGGACGAGGGTTCGACTCCCTCCAGCTCCAC
>JBBSCW010000314.1:0-3827 GCA_038249855.1 Bacteroidales bacterium | reverse complement strand
CCCCAAGCCCTAAAATAATGGTCGCCTCCCAATACAAAATGTACAGATCGTTGTGCTTTGATATTTTCATTCAACGCAATTTTTACATTGCCCAATGCATCAGACAAGGTATCGCGAATTTCCTTGTAAAACGGTGCTTGATAATACAATCCAGTAGCAAATCTGAAACTGAAATCTTTCTCCCAATGCGGCACAAAAGCCATTGATAATCTAGGACTTACTAATAACTCATTGTTGAAACTCCAATAATTTGCCCTTAAACCACCTGTCAAAGTCAATAATCCTGATTCGGAATTATGTTTATAACTGTCTTGAATATAAGCAGTTGTTCGCATGGAAGGTAGTGAACTCAACGCTTTCATATTGTAATAAAGTTTAACTTTCTTATCGCTGAATGGTAGCGAGTAGCCCGAAGAATCTCTCCATTCCCACTCACTTATTTTATCAGTAATTTTTTCATATTGTAGGGTTACACCCCATTTTAGCAAATTATTATCTTGCTTGAATTCACCCACATGGCTTATATTTGCCACTGTGGCTTTCAGTCTGTTGCGGGCATGTTCGTGATATTTGCCAATCCCTAGAGTAGCTCCTCCTTCTTCATCCGTCTTTTTAGGGTCTTTTTTAACTTCGTTTAAAGTATATTCTCCCAGAATGTCGTAGGTTTCATTCTCATTGGTGTAGAAAAGAGTGGCTAACCAACTTAACTTTAAATTTTTATTTGGTCTGTGATTTAATGTAAAAGCACCAAATGATGTTCTGAATAAATCTTTCTCGTTTCCTTCGTAAAATACAGTCAGATTTCTGGCCGTTTGGTAAGTTCCAAAATTTGTTTCGCGTGTTTCTGGTCGAAAATTGAACGTGTTTTGTGAGAAATTACCCAAAAAAGTGAGTTCCCATTTGGGCGAAAGTTCGTAGGTAAGATAAGTCTGATAATCAATGAAATTAGGACTGTATTCTCCTTGTGTATCGAGCGTACCCAATAAATACTTGGATGTTTTGTAGCGAAACCCGTGTAGTTGAGTGAATTTTTTACCCGCAGTAGCCAAATAAGCCGATGCACCGAGTAAACTAACTGATGCAGAATATTCATTTTCAAGTGGCTTTTTATATTGAATATCCAATACCGACGACATTTTATCACCATACATAGCATCGAAACCACCCGCCGAAAATCCAACACTTTTCACCATATCGGGATTAATAAAACTCAAACCCTCTTGTTGTCCAGCTCGTATCAACAGCGGTCTATAAACTTCAATACCATTGACATACACAATATTCTCATCAAAATTTCCGCCTCGTACGTTATATTGCGAACTTAATTCGTTGTTCTGACTTACACCAGCAAAGGTTATAAGTAGTGATTCAATTCCTCCAGCTGCGTTAGGCATCAGTTTGTAGCGCGAAGGATCGATATAGTCGATGGTGGAATTTTGCCGCCTTTGTGCAACTACGTCTATTTCTTTTATGGCTTTGGTGATGGAAGGTAATTCAACAGAAATTTGGAGAATTCGCTGTTTTGGATAGATTGTATGTTTAATAGTTTGATAACCCAAGAGCGAATAAACGATTCTGGCTGAATCTTTTATTTCGGTATTTATTTCGTAGTAACCATTTTGATTGGTGGTAGTGCCAATAGTTGTATTCTCTAAATAGACATTGGCCATGTCCACTCCTCTATTGTCGGTATCGATTACATAACCGTAAATCCGCACTTTCTGTTGTGCTTGGCTCACTGTAAAGGAAAACAGACAAAGTAGAGATATAAATAATAATCGAAATTTCATCAATTGGGTTTTAGGGGGCAGTTTCTTAAACTAAAAATATACAATATTATTTTAGAAATAAGTTTTTAGTTAACAAAAAGCCGTAAATCAATGGACTTACGGCTTTTTTATTTGCGGAAAGCGAGAGATTCGAACTCTCGGAACAGTTACCCGTTCAACGGTTTTCGAGACCGTCCCGATCGACCACTCCGGCAGCTTTCCCTTTTTTCTTTGTGGTGTGCAAAAATACAATTTAATTTTTAAACTATCCGTTCTTAATTCATTTCTATATGAAATATATACTTGTTTGTCTAAAATTGTATCTGCAAAGTCAGCTTCATCTATACTTTCATAGCATTTACTTACTGTGAGTTGATTGACATTGAAACTGATAGTTGCTAATTTGGTGCGCCTACCTTCCAAAATTTCCATTAAATCAATCTCTTGAGTTTTAAAATCATTCGACAGCAAGAATGCTTTTTTTACGTGCTTCCATGTTTCTGGGGTAAATAAGTTTATAACAATTTCTGTACAACCTTACCATTCAAACTTTTACAAAGATTATCTTTTATGTCCGATTCACAGATACAGAGCGATGTAGACAATACTTCGCCATTGGAAGCATTATCTGTTATAACTGAAATAATTGAAGTGGGTTGCCCGAAATTACCTGTTTGAGGATTTTTGATATGCAGATGATTGGTGGAATTTCCGGAATTGGTGAGGCATTGATCATGAAGGATGATATATTCATTTACGCTTTCGGGTAAGTTTACTTTCCAACCTTTGCCGTTCGGGTGATTTCCTAAGGCGAGTATTGAACTATTTCCGAAGTTGACTAATGCGTTATTACAGTTATTTATTTTAAGCAGTGATTTCACTTCGTCCAAGGCATATCCTTTTATAAATCCGTTCAAATCGAGTTGAACATTCGGGTCGTTGAAATAAATAGTATTTGATATTGAATCAAGAGCGATATTTTCTATTCCTTGTCGATAATCATTAAAAGACTGTATTGTAATATCAAATGTCCCATGAGTTAACTCCTTATAATATAAGCATTTTTCTAAAATGGAATATAACTCATCGCTGATTTTATAAGGACTTATTGCAGCCAGTCGGTTCACGCTGCTGAGTTCACTTTGAGGGTCAAAACGGTTTGAAAAAAGTTCTATTCTCTGTATTTCATTGACAATATTTTCCAACAAAATAATTGAATTTTCTTCGTCCATATTACACAAAGCAATATCTATGCGGGTGTGCATTGCTTCAAACCACGCATAAAAAACTGAATTCTCAGTAGAAATTTGCTTGTATAAATATTGTATTGGCATAAAAAAGAAAAAACGGGAAGTGATTTTTTAATTCTTCACTTCCCGTTTATATAAATTGTTATTTCAATTCTTTGATTTTGATATTCTGAAACCAAACTTCATCACCGTGATCTTGAAGTAAGATATTTCCACTTTCGGCATTGCCAAAATTAGGCCAATCTTTGTACTTGCTATAAGCTACCAAGGCATTAAACGTCTGACTGTTGCGATCATATTCAACCACCTTAACACCGTTCAACCAATGTTCTACGTGATTTCCTTTGACAATCACTTTGGCAGTATTAAAGAAGTTATTTCTGTACGGTTTATTGGCACTGGCTGGAATCAAATCATAGAGTGAACCCAAAGTACGATTTCCACTCACACCCAATTTAGCATCAGGATGTTTTTGATCGTCCAAAATCTGAAATTCGCAACCGATAGATGAACCTGCACCTTTGTTAACCTCAGTGTCTACAAAGTATTTCACACCACTATTGGCACCAGGAGTGATTTTAAAATCAACCACTAATTCAAAGTTTTTATACTTCTGAGTCGTAACTAGTTCTCCTCCCTTGGTCGATTCGCCAGCATATTATTTTTTAACTTTCAACATGCCATTTTCTTTCATCAATCCATTTGTAGTAAAAGCAGTTAGTTTGGCACCTCTCCAACCTTCGCTTGTTTTTCCATCCCACAAAAGTTTCCAACCATCTGCCTTTTCTGCGTCGGTAATTGTATTTGG
>JBBSCW010000313.1:0-3854 GCA_038249855.1 Bacteroidales bacterium | reverse complement strand
GATATGGATCAAGCCTACAGTATATTATGAAAAGAATTAAAACCTCGAAGTGATGAATGTAGAAAAAAAGTTAGCAATTATTCAGTGTGACTTTGAGCTTTTGTACAATCCGAATCATCCTGTTCTCTATGCCATACAAACGCTGGGTAGAATTGAAGAGGTAATAATAATAATAATAATAATAATAATAATAATAATAATAATAAAGGAGGCATTGAAATAAATTACACTAAATATTGGATTATGAAAAAAATAGTTCTATCTTTGCAACAACATGCTTACCCCGCTTCCCGTAAGAACAGCGCGCTCAGGGTAAGCTTTCTATTTTTATACCTATGAGCAAAGTGCCCTACACCAAACTGGCACTATCCTACACTGCTCAACTACAGCAACTCAAAGACCGGGGATTAATCGTTGATAATGAAGCTAAAGTACTTCATTTGCTTGAGGTAATAAGCTATTTTGACACTGCATTTAATATTTACAAGTTCGATAGAGAATTACGTTTACTGGTGTTACGTCAGCTTGAAAAAATTGAAGTAGCTGTTCGTGCTAAAATGATATATACACTCTCGCATAGTAAGGGAGCGTTTTGGTACTTAGATTCTGCTAATTTTTCGAAGCCCATCAAACATGCAGAAACATTAACTAAAATCGGTAACGAATACTCCCGAAGCGACGAAGAGTTTATTCAGGCATTTAAAGCAAAATATTCAGACCCCATGCCACCCAGTTGGATAATGTTAGAGGTATCGTCATTCGGCACTTTATCGGCATTGTACAGTTATTTAATTCCTTGCATAGAAAAAAGAGAAATTGCCAATTATTTTGGCTTGTCTGATAAAGTTCTATCCTCCTGGTTGCATAGTATTGTTTATCTACGGAATATTTGTGCTCATCACGCCCGCCTTTGGAATCGTGAAATGCAAATACAACCTATCATACCACGTTCTCCCTTACATCCATTTATAAATCAAACAACTTATACAGATTCCACAACTGGATCAATACTACCGTTGAATAATAAAAGCTATTTTATTCTTTCGATGGTAATTTATTTTCTGAATACGATTAATCCAACGCATAAATTTCAGGATGAATTCAAGCAACTCTTAGTTATTTATCCAAATGTCGACACAGCAGCTATGGGTTTTCCTGATAACTGGCAATTAGAAGCACTCTGGATATAAAAATAAAACACATCTGAATTGATCCGGTGAATTTGCGGATGAGAATAAATGCCCCGCTCGTGCCGATTTGTAAGCTGTTGTGTTGCTCGCTAGAGCAAGTTACTTATAATACTAAACTGTGGGCGAAATAAATTTGAATAAATGAGCCAAAAAATAATCTTCAAACTTCTATTACAACAATAGTTTAATAAGAGGACATGTGTCATCATTTATATATAAAAAGAAACAATCCAAATCCATCATTGGCGAAATCGACAAAGTTTTAGCGCAGCATTACGGTTTTACCGATGAGGAGTTAGATATTATAATCAATTACGATATTAAATACCGTATGGGTAAAGAGTTGGAGGGCGGAGAAGAATGACTTGACCCCTAAGGATAAAACAAAAAGTTATAAAATGCTAAAACTAATGGTAAATTGAACGATATTCGGGTTATATGTGGTACATTTGGAAATAATTACCCAATTTAAACAATATAGCAATGATTCAGGAATTTTACGTCGAAAACTTCATGTCGTTTGGAGATCGGCAATATGTATCTTTCGAGGCTACCAGTGATAAGACTTACTTCGATGAATTAACAGTAGAAGTTAAGCCAGGTGTACATTTGCTTAAAACAGCCCTGATTTATGGCGCCAATGCCTCCGGTAAATCAAATTTGCTATTTGCCATACAAACACTGTGGGATTTACTCATAAGCCCTCGAGATATAAAAAGCAAATCAGTTTCGCAATACCAACCTTTTGCATTACGAAAAGATAAGCCTACTATTATGGGAATAACATTTTTCATATCAGATGTGAAATATATTTATGACGTGAAATTTGATGCATTTTCAGTGTTGTCGGAAAAACTTGAGTACGTAAATGGTATAAGAAAAGCTTTGTTTTACGAAAGAACAAATGATAACAAGATTGTGATTGGTAGTACTATTGGTTTGTCGAAAAATTCAATGAAAACTATAATATCAAATAGTCTAAATAACCATACTGTACTGTCTACGTTTTCCAAAGTAATTATTGAGGATGAAGATTCGGAATATGAGAAATTGTTTCATTGGGTAGAAAAAAATGTACATAAGGTTAGCGAACATTCAAAATCGCTATTAATTGCAATGGAGGCAGAACTCGATACAAATCTGAAAAGTTTTATTGTAGATGCCTTGCGTGTTTCGGATTTTAATATTACTGACTTTGAAATTATTGAAGAAATGGAGGATGATCCACTTGTTATGAATGATATAAAAGTAAATTCAAACATGGTTTCAGAAGATAAAATAAATAATTTGTACAAAAAGCGGATGAAAAAAATTCAATTGACTCACTCCAGTCCAATTGGTAATTTTTCTTTAAAGATGGAGCAGGAGTCGTTGGGTACAATTGGCTATTTTAGATTAACCCGAAAAATATATGATTTAATTCGATTTAATTGTATTTATTTGATTGACGAATTAGACGATAGTTTGCATTATGATTTAGTATTGAATGAGTTGCTTCGATTTTTGCGGAACAGTAATCAGTCGCAATTAATTTTTACAACACACAATCAACAGCTATTGGATGAAGATTTTATCCGGCGGGATATGGTGAAGTTGGTTGAGAAATCGCACGATACTGCAGAAAGTAAGATTTATTCAGCTTCAGATTTTAAATTGCACAAGAAACTTTCGTTGTTTAATGCTTATAAAATAGGAAAATTCGGTGCTAAACCTGAATTAGGTTCTACTCTAATTGTTCATCCTGAAGATTAAACATTTATGGCAAAACCGAAACAACAGCCTGAAAGAAAACGTGTGGCAATTATAGGGGATGGTAAAACAGAATTTGCCTATGTTGAATCGTTGAAATCAGCATTCAAAGATAAGTTAACCGGTTTTGATATAAAACCGCACTTACCGAAACATTCATCTGTGAAGGAATTAGGTAGGTTTATAGAAGATAATATTGATTTTGATAAAGTGTTATGTGTAATTGATATGGACACAAAACTGAGGGATGATAAAGAAATGTCGGAATACGTTAAACTGAAACAGAAATATAAAAGAAAAACTCATGTATTTTTTTACGAGACTCATCCTTGTACTGAATTGTGGTTTTATTATCATTTTCAATATACTAGCAGTGAGTTTGGCTTATTCGAACCAGATTTAAAAAGACAACTCGAAAAAAGAATACCGAATTATGAAAAAAAGGCTCCTTTTTGTACGTATCAGCACATTATTAAAAGTGGAGGGGTATTTGATAATGCGTTAACAAATGGAAGAAGGTCTATAGATTCTAAGACTGCTGATGAAAGAAACTATACTTACTCAGAAATGGTTAAGTTTTTTGAAGAAATTGGAGTCATTGAAAAACATGAAGATTAAACAATTGATTTAGAATATGGATTATATTGGCAATATTGATCTACTGAAATTACCCAAAACTGCTTTTTTAAGTAGTAGAAATATATCGCCACAGTCGGTAATGGCTTGTTACGATTGGGCTACGCATCAACGTAGTGCCAGTCGTTGTGTTATCAGTGGTTTTCACAGTCAATTAGAAAAAGACGTACTTCACTTTTTATTAAAAGGCAAACAGCCAGTCATTCTGGTGCTTGGCAGAGCATTGTACAAAGAGTTGCCTGAGGAGTTAAAGAAAGCTATTGAAGATGGTCAGTTACT
>JBBSCW010000312.1:0-3870 GCA_038249855.1 Bacteroidales bacterium | reverse complement strand
TAATTGATACACTGTCCATTTTAATTTCTCCTATTATTTAGTTATTATTAAAGACGTCTAGAAAAATCAAGTTTTTGAAGGCGTCGGTATTTCTTTCTTATCTGTTGTTTTGGAATCGTGTACCGCCGCTGCAATATAAACTGTTGCCAGAATACTAAAGATATAAGCTTGTACCATTCCTGTAAGCAACCCAAGTGCTTGCATTACAATGGGAAATATAAAGGGCGTTATACTTAAAAGAATAGCCACAATCATTCCTCCACTCATGATGTTACCGAACAAACGCACGGCTAATGCTAGTGTGCGGGTAGCTTCACTAATCAAGTTAAATGGTAACATAATAAATGTTGGTTTTATATATGATTTCAGGTAACCTCCAATGCCTGATTTTACAATTCCAAAAAATGGTACAGCCAGAAAAACACAAATTGCAAGTGCAGCGGTAGTGGATAGTGACCCTGTTGGCGGTTCGTACCAGGGGAATACGATTAAAAAATTTGATACAACTATAAATAGAAATAGAGTACCGATAAAACCGATGTAATCTTCGGGTTTTTTTAAACCGATTTCTTTAATCTGATTGTTTATAGTTGTTACCAACATCTCAAGAATGGATTGCCAGTGCGAAATACGAATACCAGTTTTGAGTTTTCGTGTTATCAATGCAGCACCTACTACCATCACCAGCATGATAGCCCATGTAGTAACAATGGTAAGGTTAATGGTAATAAATCCATTTTGCCAAAATATGGTTTCGTCGGGACTAAGTTTCATAATAATGCTCTATTTTATTGTTTAACATTAATGGATTTAGTAAGATATGTAACGATGAAGCGGGCTACAATAAAGCCCACCAAACACATGAGAAGCCGTTGCCAACTTCCTTGAGCAACAAAGTAAAATCCAATCAATACAATGCTTACTCGCAAAAAGAAACTGCTGATAACCCAAATAGCAGGCATTTTTACGGTAGTTATCTTTTTTAACGTAAACCAAAGTCCGCCAAAGAAAAGAGTTCCTAATGTTAACCCCACTACCAATGCTGCAATCATAAATAAAATTTCATTCATCTTTTTCGTCTTTTTGATTCATTTCTTTATCTTCTTTTGAAATCCAATGCCACGCAGTTAGACAACCAACCAATAAACCTACTATCAACATGGATAGTGTCCATGAAAATGTTGTAGGATATTTACTATCAAGCCATATCCCCAATAAAGCTCCAATCAAGGTCGGAATTGCAATAGTCCAACCCACTATTCCCATCATTCCCAATCCAAACCAAACACTTTTCTTATCATTGTGCTGTGCTTGTAATTTGCGACGGGCTTTTTCTTCAACCTTTTTGCTGAACAAGTTCTGACTATTTTTATCGGTAGATTCCATTTTATAAGTAATTAATAATTAATAATGCACAATTAATAATTACGCATAGTTATTATTTTTTGTCTTGAATCTTGGCTCTTGGCTCTTGATTCTTGACTCTATATTATTCTTTTCGAAATTTTTCCAGGTTTAAAAGGAATCCGCTTTCAATCTTTGCCATAGTAGAACGGATATTCTTTTCATTATCATCCACTTTCTTAAACTCTTTTTCTACCGATTCGTGAAGCTTTCCAAGATCGGTACCACCAAAAGCATTCCGAACCGACACCAATACATCTGACCCTGCTTTTACCAATATGCCTTCATCAACGGCTAAATAATGTGCTGTTTTTGAATCCGTTTCGTACATAAAAATACAGGGAACTAATGCTGCAACACAATCGAGCCTTTGTGGTAACAAACCAAAAGATCCCTCGCTGGTTTCTGCAACAATATTGCTGACATTTTTAATTTCAGCGAAAATCCGATAGGGTAGAAGAATTTTTAAGTCCATTGTTCAATTTTATTTAGCTTGCCTTTTGGTGTCTTTTTCAGACTTTTCTTTCAATTCGGTATCTGTATTATTATCTTCCTTGTTATTATCTTTTTTCTTGCTATCCTCTTCCTTGCTTTCGTCTTTATTCTTGCTTTCATCTTTATTCTCATCGTCTTCTTTTTTATCTTCTTTTATTTTTTTATCTCCTTTTTCCTTAGACTCATGAATATTTCCAATCATGTAAAATGCGCTCTCCGGCAAATCTTTAAATTCATCGGCAAGAATACGCTCACATCCGTTCAGTGCATCCTCCAAATCGACCTCTTTTCCTTTCAAACCACTGAATTGCTCGGTTGTAAAAAATGGTTGGGTAAAGAAACGTTCCAAGCGTCTGGCACGGTTCACCAAATTGCGGTCATCAACCGATAATTGTTCCAGACCAAGCATGGCAATAATATCTTTAAGTTCTTCATACTGAGCAAGAGTATGCCTTATCTCTTGCGCCAGTTTATAATGTCGCTCACCAATTATTCCGGGTGTAGCCATTTTAGAGTTGGATTGCAGCAAATCAATAGCCGGATAAAGACCTTCGCTTGCTTTTTTGCGCGAAAGCACAATAGACGCTGAAAGATGGGAAAATGTATGCACCGCAGCAGGATCGGTTAAATCGTCGGCAGGCACATACACGGCCTGAATAGAAGTGATAGCTCCCGCAGCCGTATTGGCGATTCGTTCCTCTAGCTTAGCCAACTCGGTTCCCATGGTGGGTTGATAACCCAAACGTGAAGGCATTTGTCCCATTAAGCCCGACACTTCCATACCGGCTTGTATGAAACGAAAAATATTATCGATAAGTAGCAGCACATCGCGTTGCTCATCATCGCGGAAATATTCAGCCATAGTCAACGCTGCATGACCCACGCGAAAACGTGCGCCCGGAGGCTCATTCATTTGCCCAAACATCAACACCATATTGTCGAGTACACCAGCTGCTTTCATGTCATGATAAAGTTCTTGTCCCTCACGACAACGTTCACCAATGCCACAAAACATACTTACACCTTTGTTGTGCCCCACCATATTATGAATCATTTCTGTAAGCAAAACTGTCTTGCCCACACCAGCGCCACCAAAAAGACCTGCTTTTCCACCACGTTCTAAGGGAACCAATACATCAATTGCTTTAATGCCTGTTATAAAAATTTCGGATTTGGTTGACCGTTTTATCAATGGTGGTGGTGTTTGGTGAATATTACGTCTTTCAACATCAGATGATAATGGCTTCCCTTGGTCAATAGTATTGCCGAAAACATCGAACATTCGCCCCATTATTGATTTCCCGACAGGAACTTTAAGTTCTTTTCCATCGGTTTTCACAACCATACCTCGTGCTAATCCCTGAGTGGGAGTTAGTGCAATTCCCCGAACATGATGAGCATCCCGCTGCTCCTGCACTTCGATTATGATTTGCTCATGATCTCCTGTATGCAACACTGTATTTATAGGCGGTAAAAGCGTATCGAACTTTATATCCACTACACTTCCACGCACCGAAACGACTTTGCCAAAATTCAATATGTCTGTTTTATTTTCCAATCAATTTGTATTTTAAAATTCAATAGTACAGTAAATACAAAGTTATGTTTATTGACCCTTTAAAAGTTACATAATTTTTAAAATATGTTACATCAATCACAGTTCTAAAATCTTTTTTTCATTGCAAACGCTATATTTTTCATTGCTTTACACATAAAGGATTTAGTGTGAAATTTTTTAAATGCTTTTCTATTATAAGAATGACGCGATTCATAATCTTTACTACTTTTATCAACAAAATCCATTAGCAAATAATTTATTTACTAAAGTTTTAAGTTTTTACTTTTCAAAAACGTAAATAAAATTCACGTTTTTTATTTTAGGCAGCGATGTTTAATTCATTAATAACCAATTTCATAGCATCGTTAATCATAGAATACGCTTTTTCAATATTTGATTGATTTTCGGCTATT
>JBBSCW010000311.1:0-3874 GCA_038249855.1 Bacteroidales bacterium | reverse complement strand
GAAATACTGAAAGATATAGATTCACCAGTTCCTTTGGTTGCCGATATGTCGTCGGATATTTTTTCACGTCCTATCGATATTTCAAAATATGCAATTATTTATGGTGGAGCTCAGAAAAACTTAGCACCTGCTGGATTGGCGTTTGTAATTGTTAAAGACGAATTATTAGGTAAAGTTTCGCGCTACATACCTACCATGTTAAATTACAAGACTCATATTGCCGAAGGCTCCATGTTTAATACACCACCAGTTTTGCCAATATACAGCGCCATGGAAACTCTACGTTGGCTCAAAAAAAATGGTGGATTAGTAGAAATGGAAAAGAAAAATATTGCCAAATCTGAATTGCTCTACAATGCAATAGATAAAAGCAAAATGTTTGTTGGAACTGCTGCTACGGAAGATCGATCCCGTATGAATGTATGTTTTGTGATGCAACCTGAATACAAAGAATTGGAGGCAGACTTCCTGAAATTTGCAACCGCTGCAGGAATGGACGGCATTAAAGGTCACCGCTCAGTAGGTGGATATCGTGCATCTATTTACAATGCGATGCCTATAGAAAGCGTACAAGCTCTTGTGGATTGCATGAGTGAATTTGAAAATCAACATTAAGCCTCCCCTAACCCCTCCGAAGGAGGGGAATTCAGAAAAATGTATATAGATAACAGTATAACAGTTCTTTAAGTCCCCCCTCGGGGGACTTAGGGGGCTTTAATTTAAATAAAATGAAAGTACTTATTGCTACCGATAAACCATTTGCAAAAATTGCAGTGGAAGGAATCCGAAAAGAAATTGAAGCAGCGGGATTTGAACTTGCTTTGTTAGAAAAATATACTGAAAAACAACAGTTGCTCGATGCAGTTGTTGATGCTGATGCCATAATCATTAGAAGTGATATTGTTGATGCAGAAGTAATTTCGGCAGCCAAACAATTGAAAATCGTGGTACGAGCTGGTGCTGGTTTCGATAATGTAGACCTCGATGCAGCAACAGAAGCTGGCGTTTGTGTAATGAATACTCCTGGTCAAAACTCCAATGCTGTAGCCGAATTAGTTTTTGGTCTTTTAATCTTCGCTATTCGCAACTTTTATAACGGAACTTCAGGTTTTGAACTTAAAGGCAAAAAAATGGGCATTCACGCTTACGGTAATGTAGGTAGAAATGTTGCCCGAATTTCCAAAGGCTTCGGTATGGATGTATTGGCCTATGATATGTTTTGCAGTGACGAAAGTATTAAGATGGAAGGAGTTGAACCAACTTGTTCAGTAAAAATGTTGTATCAAAGTTGTGATGTGATTTCAATTAATATCCCTGCAACCACGGAAACCAAACAAAGCATCAATCTTGAATTGCTCGGCTCGCTACCCAAAGGAGCGATTATTGTGAATACTGCTCGCAAGGAAGTTGTACATGAAGCCGAAATGCTGGAATTTATGATCAGCAGACCTGATGTAAAATATGTAACCGACATCATGCCAAATAATCACGCTGAAATGACAGAGAAATGTGCTGGAAGATATTTTGCCACTCCTAAAAAAATGGGTGCTCAAACTGCCGAAGCTAATATCAATGCAGGAATAGCAGCTGCCAAACAAATTGTTGGCTTTATACAAAAGGGAGATAAAACATTTAAAGTGAATAAATAGGAAGCCCCCTAAATCCCCCGACGGGGGACTTTAAGACCTGTTCTATATTTATTTAGACAAAGACACTGAATCAACAATCTAAACAATTGTTTATTCAGTGTCTTTTTTTTGTTTTCATTTTGGCAGTTTAGACCAGAGTTGATTTTCGGCTGAAACCTAAATTCATTTGATAGAATGTATGAGGAATAATACACACATGTAACTGAAAAAAAATCTAGTCCTTTTGATAATTTGTAAGTTTTTTATATTTATATTTGCAGTTATTAGGAAAATAAATAGAACTATAAAAAATGGTAGTAAGCCACCCGAAACTGACAAGCTTACTACAGTGGTTGGTATAATATTGTTACCAACAAGCATAAAAAAACAGACTACACATCATGATAGAATCAATTTCCATTAAGAAAATCGCCACCCTCGCTGCCGCACGATTGTATCGTGTGGTTGGTAAGGTTGAGGAAGTTAGTTGTTTTATATTGTGTTGATTTAGTGACCTTTCACACAATACAACACATTCGCCAGTAGGAAGTTGCTGAATACGGCGATAGCCTAAACTATATTTATTCTTCCGCTGTATATCCTATCCGCTTTCGAGGTTTATTGTTAAAGTTAGTTTTATCTTGATGCAATTCTACTAAGGTTTGATGTATCATTTCTATTTGTACTTGAGTATCTTCATTAATGTCGTTTTGGTCGGTAAATATTTCTTCGAGATAGTTTTTGAGTTCTTTTATTTCGGTTTTGATGTTTAAAATGTTATCAACGGATGGAACTGATAATAAATTACGTACAGCAACGAAAGCACGAACTATTTGAATATTTATTTCAATGGCTGTTTTACTTTTCAAAACGCTTGATAACATTGTTACGCCATGTTCAGTAAATACAAAAGGAAGAGACGTTTTTGGTCGCTTTGATTTTGATGTCATCACAGATTGTGATGACATAGCAAACCACTCATAATCTTTAAGTTGAGACATAAAATCATCAGGAAATCGTTCGATATTTCGTTTTACTGACTGATTCAATATTCGAGTTTCTGTATTGTAAAGCTCTGCTAAATCAAAATCTAACATCACTTTTTGTCCACGAATTTCGTAAATTTTGTGTTGAATGTGTTGAAATTCCATAGTGCTATATATTTGATTGTCGATTCAATTGTTTCAGGTATTCCTCTATGAATGAATTGGATATCCATGAAGTGTATAAATTTGAATTTGTATTACAAATTTACATAAAAAATTTAATTGCTGAACGTTTTTTAATTTATTTTGTTGGGTTATGCGAATTGGGTCTTGTGAACCAGCGGTCATCGACCAAATGGAGATAATACCGATTTGGAAATATTCAATCTAATCAGCGATTCGGAAATCGATGAACCCGAAGCTGGACTTATGCATAAAAAATGATGCAATTGTGCGGCAGCAGTAATTTCAGACCTCCAATACCATTAATTGACAATCAGTGATTTACGAATAACTTGTCGTAAAGTAAAAAAGTTGTATTTTTGCATTTATGGGACAACTATTATTACCACTATTTCCACACGATGTCAGGATGATAACCCTTACCTTGGGAGTCCGAGAGGCAAATGGAACAGTTTATTATTTGTTAAGCGGGATGCCTATATTTTCTCATGAAGCAGATGATTTGACCAAGTTTCGTTATATCACTTCTAACCTTATATTACAAGGGTTATGTTCAAATCAAGACATAGTTGATGCTTTTCTTGTATCAACCGACAGCGTTCGGCGTTGGAAGAAGAAACTTTCTGAAGAGGGAGAAAAGGCTTTTTTTACACCAGAGACACGTCATGGTTATAGTCATAAGTTATTGCCCAATGTATTGGTTCGAATTCAAGGCAAATTGGATACCGGACAAAGTGTGAACTCTATTGCAAAAGAAGAAAACATTTCCGAAGGCAGCATCCGTTATGCTGTTGAGCATGGGTATTTAAAAAAAAGACAAATTCTGAAGTAAATTCAGCAACTACACGCAGCGAGCGCAGTTCGACCGATGCCGCTTGCGCTCAAGGAATGGGCATAGCTACCACCCGTGAATATGAACGGGTGATAGCCGTGAGCGGACTTAATGAGTATGCTCCCAGCATATTTGAACATCAAGAGAGTGTGCTTAATGCGGGGGTATTATTCTCCATCCCAGCATTACTTTCACAAGGAATGGATAAGGCTTTTAATGTGTTCAGACCCTTACCTGCAGGCTTT
>JBBSCW010000310.1:0-3875 GCA_038249855.1 Bacteroidales bacterium | reverse complement strand
TGTTTTGGGCACAAAATCAATATTTACCATAAAGATGGTATATAGTTTCCTTCTAAAATTCTTCTCTCCTATAATGATAGCAGCTTAACTGTTATGCAATATAAAACAATGCGCAGATGGTGAAATTGGTAGACATGCTACTTTGAGGGGGTAGTGCCGGTTACGGTGTGTGGGTTCGAATCCCATTCTGCGCACAATACTAATTAAAGCATTAAAAATAAGCAAAATACAATGTATTTTGCTTATTTAGTTTAAACTATATTTTGTTACAATTACTTGTAATTTCAGTTTTTTGCCCTTTAATCTTTTCTTAGTCGGGTCTATATCCAAAGTCTTTTAGCTTTATATCTTTATTGCGCCAATCTTTCTCCACTTTTACAAACAATTCCAAAAAGACTTTTTTATCAAAAAATTGCTCTAAATCTTTGCGAGCTTCGGTACCTACTTTTTTGAGTGATTTGCCACCGTGTCCGATGATAATTCCCTTTTGTGAATCACGTTCGGCATAAATTACCGCATTGATTCTTATCAGGTTACCTTCTTCTTTAAATTGCTCAACTTCTACTTCTACCGAGTAAGGAATCTCCTTTTCGTAATTCATTAGAATTTTCTCACGGATAATTTCCGTTACGAAAAAACGCTCCGATTTGTCGGTGAGTTGGTCTTTCTCGAAAAAAGGAGGCGATTCAGGAAGTAGTTCCTTGATGCGTTTGAAAACAGGTTCTATATTGAATTTTTCGAGCGCAGAAACTGGATAAATTTCAGCACGAGGAGTCAGCGTTTTCCATTTTTCGACTAAAACAATCAACTTTTCCTGATCAATTAAATCTATTTTATTGATGATAAGTAATAATGGCGCAGGATTCAAGTTTACTTTGTCGACAAAATCTGCATTTTTTTCATAAGAATCAAAAACGTCAGTAACGTAAATAAGTACGTCGGCATCGGTAAGTGCTGACCTTGAAAAATTTAGCATAGATTCCTGTAAACGGTAATTGGGCTTCAACACTCCAGGAGTATCTGAATATATAATTTGAAAATCATCGCCATTCACTATGCCCAGAATTCTGTGGCGAGTAGTTTGTGCTTTGGATGTGATAATTGAAATCTTCTCGCCAACTAATGCGTTCATTAGGGTCGATTTTCCTACATTCGGATTTCCTACGATATTTACAAAACCTGATTTATGCATATATGTTGACTTGAAAAACTTATACTATTTTAATGTGTTAAACTAGACTGCAAAGATACAATAAAAAATGCAGAAAGTAGATTTGAACTAATTCTGATATTTTTTTACTATTTTTACAGTTCAGTATTAATACTAGCCGCTTGTAGGCAAAGGCTATTTCAAAATTTCGTCATCATTCTATGTTCAAACTAAATAAAATATACGATTTAACGCGTCAATTTAAACTTGTTTTTATTGTAATCTGCGCGGTAATTATAGCTGTATCCACATTGTTTACCAACCGATTGGCTAATGAGTTGGCGTTAGAAGAGCAGAAGAAGATTGAAATATGGGCTGAAGCTACTCGTCAATTAATCTCTTCGGACGAAAATGTTTTAAGCAGTAATTTTTTATTACAAATATTAGAAGGCAATACTACCATACCAGTAATTATTGTGGATCAAAACGACAATATGGAGATGGCTCGTAATTTTGATGAACCATCCAGCAATGTAGATAAATACTATAAAACTCAAATTCAACACCTAAAGAATAAGCGGCCACCGATTGAGATAAAAATTGACGACAAAACTTCGCAGTATATTTATTATGATGACTCATTTCTACTCACTCAACTTTTTTATTTCCCCTATATTCAGCTAGGTATAATTATCGTATTTTTATTTATTGCTTTTTTGGCGTTTTCGAGTACTAAAAAGGCTGAACAAAATCGGGTTTGGGTAGGCTTATCCAAAGAAACAGCTCATCAATTGGGCACACCTATTTCATCCTTGCTGGCATGGGTTGATTTACTCAAGGCGCGAAACAAGGATGAGAAGCTCATCCATGAAATGGCCAAAGATGTGAATCGTTTGGGAATTATCGCCGAACGATTTTCAAAGATTGGCTCAGCACCTGATTTGAATTTAGTCAGCCTGAATGAAACATTGGATAATGCAGTACAATATATGACAAACCGAAGCTCAAATAAGGTTGTAATTAGCTGTAAATATCCCGATAATAATCCGACATTTGTTAGACTTAATGTGCCACTTTTCGAATGGGTTATTGAGAATTTATGTAAAAATGCCATTGATGCCATGGACGGGACTGGAAGTATTGACATTCTGGTGCAAGTTAAAGATTCAGATCTTATTATTGATGTTAAAGATACAGGAAAAGGACTTGAACGCAATAAGTTTAAAACCATTTTTAATCCAGGATTTACCACTAAAAAACGAGGCTGGGGTTTGGGATTATCGCTTGTAAAAAGGATAATTGAGGAGTATCACGGTGGAAAAATATATGTAAAACAGTCAGAAATTAACGTTGGAACAACATTTAGAATTCTTTTGAAGTTATAAAACAGGGTCAAAATAGCTGAATATTAGCAATATATGTAATTCAAGCATTATAAATTGAAAATAAAAATTGAAAGGCTTTTGTTTTAATTGCTTTTTTTGTACCTTTGCACGGTTTTAATTAAAGGTAAAATAATGTCTAAATTTGAGCTTTATAAGGTTGTTTTAAAGGACTTAGATACCGAAACACGGGTATATGAGTATGACTTAAATGAAGTTTATTTCAAGAAAATAGACAGCCCTGAGGTACAAAAAGGGAATGTTAAGGCAGTAGTTAAAGCCTCCAGAAAAAATCTAGCTTACGAACTTGATTTTTTCCTCGAAGGTGTTATATTAGTCCCCTGCGATCGTTGTTTAGACAATATGGAGCAAAATATCAGTTACAAGGAAAAATTACAAGTCAAATTTGGCGAAACTTTTTCCGAGGAAAACGAAATAGTGATTGTTCCTGAATCGGAAGGTGGTATCAATATAGCTTGGTTTTTATACGAGTTTATTGTCTTAAATATTCCACTCAAGCATGTGCATGCTACTGGTGAATGTAACAAAACGATGGCTACCAAATTAAAACGTCACATCACGAAATCCAAAGATGATAATGATGCAGACAATGACGTTGAAGAAGATGATGATGATTTCACAACAGAAGATAACCAAATAGACCCGAGATGGGACGGTTTACAAAATATAATAGATAATTAATTAAATAAAAGACGAAATGGCACATCCTAAGAGAAAACAGTCGAAAACCCGTACCGCGAAAAGAAGAACTCATTATAAAGCTGAAGCACCTACATTGGCAACATGCTCAAACTGTGGTGCAGCGCATATTTATCACACCGTATGTGGTGAATGTGGCTACTACAGAGGTAAATTAGCAATTGAAAAATTAGCTGCGGTATAATCTGGCAGGTTTAATTTCATTTATTAAAATATCAGTAAAGCCCACGGTAATATAACTCTGGGCTTGCTTTTTTTGTTTTTTAAACTAAAATATATATGTCAAAAATTAATGCAGTTATTACCGGTGTAGGTGGTTACGTACCCGAATATATATTGAATAACCAAGAACTTAGCACCATGATGGATACCAGCGACGAGTGGATAACTTCGCGTGTTGGTATCAAAGAACGACGTATTTTGAAAGAGCCTGAAACTGGGACTTCATTTATGGCGACAAAAGCTGCTCAAGATTTATTCTCAAAAGTTGATGTAAAACCAGAGGAAATTGACTTGATTATAGTTGCAACTACCACGCCCGATCATATTTTCCCTTCCTGTGCGTCGATGGTTGCCGAACAATTGGGCATTAAAAATGCCTTGGCTTTCGATTTGCAAGCGGC
>JBBSCW010000309.1:0-3881 GCA_038249855.1 Bacteroidales bacterium | reverse complement strand
GAAGGGATGACAAGATTATAGAATCACGAATGAAATGAATTAAAAAATCCCGAAGGGATGACAAGATTATAGATGATTAGATTTTGTTCAAAACAAGATTAATATCAATGAAAGAATCCCGAAGGGATGACAAGATTATAGAATCACGAATGAAATGAATGAAAGAATCCCGAAGGGATGACAAGATTATAGATGATTAGATTTTTGTTCAAAACAAGATTAATATCAATGAATTAATCCCGAAGGGATGACAAGATTATAGATGATATGATTATAGAATCCAACATTTAAAATTCAAGAGATTATGGCCGGAACATTTTCACAAATTTATATCCAATACGTTTTTGCCGTTAAAGGCCGTGCAAACCTATTACAGAATCCATGGCGTGATGAAGTTTTTAAATACATGGCTGGTATTATAAAGGGGAAAAATCAAAAATCGATAATTGTCAATGGGGTTAGTGACCATGTTCATATATTTGTGGGATTAAAACCATCAATGTGTATTTCTGATTTGGTACGAGATATAAAAAATAATTCAACTAATTTTATCAACGACCAAAAATTCCTAAAAGGAAAGTTCTCATGGCAAGAAGGATATGGTGCGTTTTCTTATGCACATTCACAGATTGAAGATGTTTACAACTACATTGCCAATCAGGAAGTTCATCACCGTAAACAAGCGTTTAAAGAAGAATATCTCAATTTCCTTCAAAGATTTAATATTGAATACGATGAAAAATATTTATTTGAATGGATAGAATAGTAACGAAAGCTATTTTTAAGTTTTTAGCAAGAAACGATGATATTAAAAACCTCGTAAGAATTCAAACTAACAATTTCAACAAAACTAACATTAAACATAACTCTAAATTATGGAAATAGATGATAAACGCTTAACCATTCGTGAATGGGCCGAAGATGATAGACCGCGTGAGAAGATGCTACACAAAGGAACTCAAAGCCTTTCAGATGCTGAACTGTTGGCCATTTTAATCGGTTCAGGGAGTAGAGATGAGTCAGCGGTAGAATTATCACGTAGGATATTACAAGAGTCGCATAATAATATCAATTTGTTGGCGCAACTTTCTATCAGTGATTTGTGTAAACGTTTCAAAGGAATTGGAGAGGCCAAAGCAATTACAATAATTGCTGCACTCGAGTTCGGGAAACGACGAAGAGTATCGGAAATACACGAACATAAGCAAATAAAATCCAGTTCAGATTTACTTGAAGTGTTTGAACCTTATCTGATTGACATCAATCACGAGGAATTTTGGATAGCCGTTTTAAATAGTGCTAATAGAGTGCTTGGTGTTTATAAATTGACGCAAGGAGGTACCAACCAAACTGTTGTTGATTTGCCGATGTTGTTAAAGTTAGCGTTGGAGAAATCGGCACATACCATTGCTGTTGGACACAATCATCCTTCGGGCCAGACCCAGCCCAGTAATGAAGATAATACAATTACCAACCGTATCAAAGAAGGTTGTAAAGCCATCGGGATTCGATTAATCGACCATATTATTATAGCTCGTGGCAAGTATTATAGCTTTGCTGACGAAGGGAAAATCTGATATTCTTAAAGAAATAAATTAAATTGTACCAAAATATTTTTCAATATGATATTATTAGAAGTAGAAAATGTAGTGAAACAGTTTGCAGGACATCGTGCATTAGATGGTGTTAGTCTTACTGTCCCTGAAAATAGTATATACGGACTTTTGGGTCCAAATGGAGCTGGAAAAACCACCTTGATTAGGATAATTAATTGTATTACCGCTCCCGATAGTGGCGAGGTAAGATTGCATGGAAAGCGAATGACAGCTGATGATGTAGTAAAGATTGGCTATTTGCCTGAGGAGAGAGGCTTGTACAAAAAAATGAAAATTGGCGAACAAGCTCTTTATTTGGCTCAACTAAGAGGAATGTCGAAAAGTGATGCCCTGAAATCCTTGAAATATTGGTTTGAAAAATTTGAAATTCAAAGCTGGTGGGATAAAAAAGTAGAAGAATTATCGAAAGGTATGGCACAAAAGGTTCAGTTTATAACCACCATACTTCACGAACCGAAATTGCTAATATTTGATGAGCCTTTCAGCGGTTTCGATCCTGTTAATGCTGATTTGTTGAAGCGTGAAATTCTGGAATTACGTGACAAAGGAGCAACCATAATTTTCTCTACCCACAATATGGGTACGGTTGAAGATCTATGTGAGAATATTTCTTTGGTTGATAAAGCCAAGATTGTATTGCAAGGAAATGTCGCTGAAATCAGAGCTTCGCATGCAACCAATACTTATTTGGTGAAATCGAAACTCAACTTTGAACCACTTGGATTTGAACTACTTGGATCGATACAAAAAGATGGGATTATAGAAAGTACCATCCAAAAACAAGCTGCCGATAGCAATAATACATTGCTTCAAAAGTTAATTGGTCAGACTGAGCTAATCTCATTCGAAGAAGTTTTACCCAGCATGAACGATATTTTTATACAGACAGTAAGTCGTTAGTTACAAATTATTTGAATCAAAAAAAATAAATAAGATGTCAAAAATAAACTTAATAATAAAGCGTGAATATACTACCAGGGTAATGAAAAAATCATTTATCCTGCTTACTTTTCTAACTCCAGTATTGATGGTCGGCATGATATCGCTTATCGTGTATTTAGGTAGCATCAAGGACGATAATATTAAGAAAATCGTAGTAGTCGATCGGTCGAATTTATACAAAAATGTATTGAAGGACAATGAATCCTATGTGTTTCAATTCAGCGACGAATCAGTAGAAAATTTGAAAACGAAGAAAGATGAAAAATCTGATTTTGCAGCATTGCTTTATATCAGTCAGGATTTAAGCATTGATTCAACAGCCGCCGTAATGTATTCGGACAAACAAGTTAATCTCGAATTAAAATCCTATGTATCAGGATTGTTAAACTCATATATTGAGGAACAGAAATTAGCTTCGTACAACATTCCTAACTTGAAGGAAATGGTCGAAAAATCGAATACGGATATAGATCTCAAAACCATAAAATGGTCAGATGACGGTAAGGACAAAGAAGGATCTGCCGAACTTGCCGTCATTATCGGGATGATTACAGCTTTTATGATTTACATGTTTATCATAATTTATGGCGCTCAAGTTATGTCGGGCGTTGTGCAAGAAAAAACCAATCGCATTGTGGAGGTAATTATTTCATCGGTAAAGCCATTTGAGCTGATGATGGGGAAAATTATTGGAATTGCTCTGGTGGGTCTCACTCAGTTTTTTATGTGGATATTACTCACTGTTGTTATACTTTTCGGATTAAGTACAGTATTTGCCAAAGATATTGATGCTTCGTCTTTGCAAAGTATGCAGGAATTAAGTCAAAAAACCACCCAAGGAATGCCTACGCAAGGAATGCCTACTGAATTTCAAGATTTTATGACAGCTCTGAACGGGCTGGATTACTTACAAATAATCGTATTGTTTATCATCTATTTCCTTTCAGGCTATTTATTGTATGCCTCACTATTTGCTGCGGTTGGCTCGGCTGTCGACAATGAAACCGATACAAATCAGTTCACAATGCCGATTATGATTCCCATAATATTTGCCATTTATGCTGGAATATTTGCCGCCGAAAACCCAGATGGACCTTTGGCTTTTTGGTGTTCCATGGTTCCATTTACTTCGCCAATTGTAATGATGGTCAGACTTCCATTCGGTGTACCTGCATGGCAATTAGTAGTTTCCATTACCATACTTATTCTATCGTTTATTGGAAGCACTTGGGTAGCAGCAAAAATATACCGCACGGGAATTCTGATGTACGGAAAAAAAGTTACTTGGAAAGAAATGTTGAAATGGCTTAGATATTAGTGATT
>JBBSCW010000308.1:0-3920 GCA_038249855.1 Bacteroidales bacterium | reverse complement strand
TTCCAATTTACTTTTGCCCCATATTTTTGTTTCCATATTTTGCAGGTTTAATCCTGACAGGTTTTAAAAACCTGTCAGGATTTACAGTTAATTACTTCGTTTTAAATCGGCAAGAAATACAGGAATTTCTCCGTCAAAAAGGTATTCTTCCATTCCTCTTATAGCGCCATCGTTCAGCTTTGAACGCATGTAGGAAAAGCTTCGTTCTGCATGACGATTGAAAGTCTTATCATAGTCCTTTATTGTCACAAAAGTTGGTAGATTATAAAACAAACCATCAGCCTTGTCAAAATCGAACTCTTTAATTTCGGGAGACCATGAATATTTTGGAATCCAAAAGAAATGATTATAGTTTCTATCGTTTGAACAAGGATTTAAATTAACCAACTCAATTGATTCGAAAACCAACCAATCTTCTGCTCTGCCAAGATGTACGGTTTCTAATCTGTTTACCGGATTTTTCAAGTAGTCTGTCAAGTATTGAAGAAACCCTTCGTCTTCACTGACCAAATGAATATTCAACTTCATATTTTCCAGCACGTCAATCCGCATGGGGCTTTGTCCTCCAATATGATTCACCTCACCATTCTTTTCACGAATGGTTGAGCTTCCAAAGCATTTCTCGTGACTACTTTTACTCAGATTCCGAAACCAGATATATTCGGTCAGTTTAATGTCGAATTTTCCTGAAACCGATAACTTGCAGTTGCGAAGCTTTTCAAACAGTTCATTACCCTGAAAGTCTATCCCCAACATATTGCACAAAAAACCAATAACTGTAGAATAGGGCGGAATCGGATAAGTATGCCTTCGCTGATAAGTAAATGGCATCCGAAAGTGTGCAGTCGGTTGATAAATTTTAATTTTTAGGGCTTTCATTTTTTTGCGTTGGTTCAGGTAAATTAACGGCGGTCAAAAACTCATCCCAAGTTTCAATTCTATTCAACTTACTTAGCTTAGATGGATTATTTGCCTTCAAGCGTTCGCAATCCTTTATAAAGATATTCCCTTTTAGCCATCCATTATTTAAAGCATCATTGATCCCAATAACATCAAAAGAACCTTCATTATTTCTTTTAACATCAATAAAGGAATGAAACACAGGAGAAGGAACAATAACATCACCAACGATAGTGAAAATTGGGACAATTGTATTAGACTCGCTACTTGAATGAGCAATTAATCCTGATTGAATTGTATTTAAAATCGCCCTGATTCTTTTTGCTTTCTCTTCTAAAGAAAGATGAAATGAAACTAAGAATTTTTTATTAGACAATTGGACAAACTCAACAAACCCATTCTCAGCCTCAAGTTTATTTTGTTTTAAATCTTGTCCTGGCAATATCGAAATTGTCCTAAGAATTTCCTCTTTTGGAGCTTTATCTTTTTTGTCCTTCTTCTTGTCCTTTTTTTCAACGTCTACTGTCGCAGCTTCAGCCTCAACTTCTGCCTCTTTTTGAACTATATTTTTTAGAACGATCGAATCATTTTCGATTACGACTATTGGTATTATCCACTTATCTATTCCCAATTTATCAGAATCAATTGTGTATGTAATTTTGTAAAATGAGGTATGCTCTTCTTTATTAAATGGGTTAGGGTTGGCTGATGAGTCTAGTGTTCCTTGTTCTTTTGCCCTTCTCACTAAATCATGATTAGCATACATTCCCATGTCTTGTTCATAAGGAAATAGTGAGATTGCTTTCGTGATATGCAACGGCGTTTTTCTTGTCTGACCTTGTGTCGTATTCATATACCCAAAAACATCAAGTTCTTCGCAAGTCAAAATATCATCAGCTTTTATATCGAATTGAAGAACTTGTCCATCAGGCAAAATTTGAGCTTCCTTCCAATTATAAGCTCTAATCAAAGTGTTGAATAAATAATGTCGGATTGCACCTTTACTCAAATATGTTTTTTCTTCTCCGTTTACATTAAGTTTCTTCACAGATAGAATATTTCCACCTATTTTTTCATTTCTATTCAATGCTGAACCTTCAAAAATCACAGTCATAGTGATATTTGGAATTTTGTTATTTGTTGACATTTTAATTGAGTTTTAAAAGTTTATTTATTCTTGGTTTGTATGTTCTTCAATTATTCCACTTAAGAAAGAAAAAATAAGTACTTTAAACATCTCATTGTTTGGATGTTTAAAAGCCATCAATAGTTTTCTATCAAATGAGATGCCCATGCTCATATAAATCCTTAGAATACTGTAAAAGACGTCATCTCTTTTGCCTGCACGAGTTTGCTCCATTATTCGGTATCCCATTTTCTCAAAGGCATCTCTGAGGTTTGTGTTTTGTTTTTTGTACCGATAGCCCAACGAATTTAAATCATCTACCAAATCAGCAAAGTTTTCATTAGCCATTGTACGATATAGATTTTTATACCCATTATCATTCTCCTGTATGAAATCTAAGAGGCTTTGAAGTTTAAACTTGGCATCTTTCAATTGATAAAAAGCCGTTTTGAAATCTTCCGGTGTAACTGTATTCTCAGTCACTTTTTGTTCTAAATCTTCTACAAAATCTTGCAAGAGATTTTTTTGATTAGTTTCTTCCATATTAATTAGTTTTTATTTGATCTTCGATTAGTGCGTAAAGTTTTAATAATTTGTTCGCAGTCAATTTTAAATATTTTCTGTTCTCAAAAACATAAAGGTTATCATTAATAAAATCACGATCGGCTGAATTTTGATCTTTAAAACTCATTTTCAATAAGTTGTAACCTAGGTTAATTAAGCCATTATAATTTCCAGAAAGAACCATATTCAGTATTTTAAATTCTCCTATACTGCTTAATATTGAAGCAATGTGTTTGTTTGAAAGAAGTGAGATAGTATTAGACGATAGGGAATGAAATTCAATTTGCTTGTTTTTTTGAACAATGATTTCAATATTCATTGAAGACCACTGCCCAAGAATAATCTTTGATTTTAATGTAAAATCAATTACAGAAAGAGCCAACAAGCTTCTTTTATCCTTGAAATTAGAGCTTTTGTTTGATAATGATTCTTTTAGAAATTTGTTCAACCAAAACATTAATTGAAACGATGGAGCGTTGATAAAAATATCTGAGCGATCTTCCATTCTCGACATTCCTATATGTTGATGAATCAATAAGAATGCACAGAGACTACAGACCTTTCCACTTTGTTTTGTATTCCAATAAGCATTTGGAAATTCATTGATTGATGGACCAAGATTTGCATTAAATATCATATTATAATCCACAATCCGATCAATAAATTTACTTAATCCGTTTTGTCTAAGTAATGAAATCTCTTTTTGAGCTAAAGTGTACCCATGATTACAAATGCAGCAATTGTCATTGGATAGAGTTACAAACGAAAGAGCCTTAATAAATTCAGGAAAATTCTTTTTTTCTGAGGCTTGTAGATAGTTTCGGTAGATTGGAGCTTTCGCAACTATCGAAGATATTTTATTTTCATCAAAATATCTTTCTTGTGGATGTAATTTACAAAAAACGTTGCGAGGAATAAGGATTCTACCATCATTTTGAATAAAGGATTCAACATCTAACTTTTCCACCTCTTCCATTGATTGTAGAAACCCAATAATGGCGGAGTTGTAATTCCAATTGCCCGGAAGTATTTCAACATACTTTTCTAATGTCTCCATAATCAATATGTTTTTACGATTTCCAACATACCAAATCCTTGTGAGCGTCGTACGCCAATTCCAGTATCGTAAACTAATTGCAATACATTGGCAGGAGCTTCCAAAACAAATTCACCTAGCCATGAAGTCATTGTTTGATTGTAGTGAGATAGTGGAAGTTTTTTCATCGAATTGATTTCGAAAGAAATCATATCTTCCGTACAGAGGATGTTGAAATTGGTAGCTTGTGCTGCAATAATAGCTTTAAATGCACTTGAGAATTCAGGTTTCGTA
>JBBSCW010000307.1:0-3977 GCA_038249855.1 Bacteroidales bacterium | reverse complement strand
TATTGTAAAAGTCGTAAATTAAGTTAATGGAATCAGAGGATAGATATAGCATATTGTCTGCAATGTCCGTATGGCATTTACTCACAGAATTGTCAAATTTTTTCAATGCGTCATTTATGCAAGATGTGTCAACACAGGTTCCCGACAATGAAACGTGTAATTGCTGAACATCAAAAAGTATCTTTGAAAGTGAAGCATAAACTTTTTTCTCTTGTTCGCGAATGTCGTCTTTAGTTTTATATTGTAAGTCGAGATTTTTTTCAATTCTCTTTAGCTGTCTGTTATTACGGTTTGTGAGCCATAAAATGCCCAAAGGAAGAAATACACCTGTCAATATGATATTGACAAGTCCAGGATTATTGTCGAGAATATGTTTAAGTGTTTCGTTCATTATGAAGCGGGTAAATGATAATATTCAATGTCATGTTTTGTAACTTCAGCACGATTTTTCAATTTATATCCTTTTAATAAAATCGCACTGTCGAAAATAAATTCAGATGGCTGTCCTTCTTGCTTTGGAATAATTGAGGGAGTTAAATAAAAATTTGTGTCGGCAGTTTGGAAGTCTAAGAAACGCTTAATATAATAACCTGCCTTAAAGTCTAAAGTGTGCCAATATATCATTTGCATTACAAACTGTTGCTGTCTCTTACCGTACTTTGTCAATTGATTTTTTTTAGCAGCTGCGTCAAAAAGTTTATCTAAACTCTTTCTACCATGGTTTGCGTAAAGATAAGTAGTGTATTTCTCGTTCGGCTCTATTATAAATGACAAGATAATATTACCTTCTTCATCATCGAGTAGTCCTGCGTTCCATGATTTAATGTAATCGAAAAATTTGATAGCGTAATCCTTGTCCACATATGTTGGACCTGCATAACATAAGTCTTCATCATTTTTTGTCATTGGAACCATAAAACCGTTTGTCTTCCATTGGGAATAATCTATATCAAAGTCAGGGAAGGGCTGAACAACCATAGTGGTATACTCGAAAATTGTTCTTTCGAAGAATTGCTCAATTACAAAAATCAATAAAGCAACTCCTAAACTTATTAGTTTACTGTCGATTGATATTAGACTTGTCCCAATTCCAATAACTGCAATAATCCTAAGTGTCCATTTGATTTTTGATTCAAATTTCTCATGAACAATAAGGACTGGAAGTAAGCCATTCCACTCAAGTCGAATGAGAGTCCTTGATTCTACTTTTATGTCGTCCGATATTTTTATTTTCATGGTCGTCTAACGCTTACGCATAACGTTTGGCGGTATGAAATCGTTGGGGATTGCGGGCTACTTACCCGTCCAGTAACACCGAACTTGATGCGTGGCAGAATGCTTGCATAACCACCTAAACCCCAATGTTTTATACCGCGTGTTATAGCCATGTGCTTTATTTTCATGCGTTTAATTGATAATTTTCATTTTACTATTTCTTGAAATACTGTTGTATTAATGAACGTAATTTGTCTTTGTTAATCGGTTTTGAAATGTAATCGTTACAACCCGCCTCAATCGCCTTTTCTTTGTCACCGGATAAACCAAAGGCTGTCTGTGCTATTATGATCACGTCTTTGTTAAATTGTCGGATTTGTCGGGTTGCTTCATATCCATTCAAACCAGGCATTTGAATATCCATCAGCACTAAATCAATGTCAGGATTATTGCGGCAAATATCCACAGCTTCAATCCCGGTGCTTGCTTTAAGTACTGTGGTAGTATGCTCTTTAACTAAAGCTGAAAGAAGCATTTCCGATGTTTCATCGTCCTCTGCAACTAATATATTTAGACCTGAAACTTCGGGATTAGCTTTACAGCCCGATTTTTCATACCAATCCTCATTTTTAGGAATGATTTTTTCTTCTGGTTCAGTCTGATATGGAAGTGTAAAATAAAATATTGAACCTTTCCCTTCATCGCTTTTTACCCAAATTTTTCCACCAAGCATTTCAACATACGCTTTAGAAATTGACAAACCCAACCCTGCTCCTTGTTGTGCCATTTTATCGGTAATATCGGCTTGAATAAACCGTTCAAATATGGCTTCCTGTCGGTCTTTTGGAATACCTATTCCAGTATCTTTCACATAAAACTCCATTTCGGCTGGTTCGACAGGCTCATCAACCGTATTCTGAGTTCTTCGAAGGGTATATCCTAACTCTATCACACCTTCCTCAGTATATTTGATAGCATTCTTAACGAGATTGGTTAGAATAGAATAGACTTTTTCATTGTCCGATTTAATAATTGCTTCTTTTTCCGTTAAGGCGTTTTTAAATAAAAAATTAATTCCTTTTTCTTCGGTTTGAGGTTTAAAGAAGGTATAGATAAATTTGATTTTCTCGTTTATATTAGTTTCCTTAAAATTTACTTGCATCAATCCAGCTTCAATTTTTGAAATATCAACGATATCATTAATGATATTGAGCATTCGAGCACCACTTTTTTCTATAATTCTGATATACTCTTGCTGCGTTTCTCCGGTTAGTCCAGGTTCCTTCAATAACTCGGCAAAACCCAGTATCCCATTCATTGGTGTTCGAATTTCATGGCTCATGTTGGACAGGAAGGCTGATTTCAGACGGTCGCTTTCTTCTGCGTGTTCTTTGGCCTTAATTAGTTCTTCTTCTTTCTGTATTCTTTCTGTAACATTGCGCATTATACCTTCATGATAAGTAATTTCACCCGATTCATCAAAAGAATACCATCCATGATCTTCAACCCAAATTACTGACCCATCTTTTTTTCTTAGTTGAAAAATTCCTAATTCTTGATTTAATTCATTTAAAGAAATATTATCACGTTCAGAATCTTCTGCATAAAGATCATACTTAATATCTACTGCTAATAATTCTTCTTCAGAATTGTATCCAAGCATTTTAACCATTGCAGGATTTGTTTTTACAAATTTACCATCATGCGTACTTTTATACACACCATCGGGCATTTTTTCAAATAATATCCTGTAATTTGCTTCGCTTTCTTCGGCTTTTTCCTTTGCCTTAATTAATTCCTGAATGCTTTGTTGTTTTTCAGTAATATCATTTGCTATACCAACACGTTTCATAACTTTTCCTGAAGCGTCTATTATAGGAACAGTTTTAGCATTAATCCAACGCACTTGATTGTCTACCCGTAATATTCGAAATTCATAATTGAATAATCCTTTCTCTACAAATTCGTCAGATTTAAAGATTTGGTGAACTTTTTGTCTATCATCAGGATGTACAATTTCTGTAAATTTTTGAGGGTTAGTATATATATCCTGACAAGGAACGCCCCAAATCTTTTCAAACGAAGGGCTGATATAAATCATCTCGCTATCAGTTCTCAACCAAAATACTTCATCAATGTTTTCAGCAATTTGCTTGAATTTTTTCTCGAATTCTTCAGCATTTGAAATGGCAATAATCAAATCTGCTGCCCGTTTTTCTTTTTCTTCATTCTGAAATAGAAGTTCTTTGTTGGCAATAATCAACTCTGCTGCCCGTTTTTCCTTTTCTTCATTTTGAAATAGAAGTTCTTTATTGGCAATGATTAATTCTGCTGCTCGTTTTTCTTTCAATTCATTTTGATGCACAAGCTCTTTGTTGGCAATAATTAATTCTACTGCTCGTTTCTCCTTTTCTTCATTTTGAAATAGAAGTTCTTTATTGGCAATGATTAATTCTGCTGCCCGTTTTTCCTTTTCTTCATTTTGAAAATCAAGTTCTATATTTGCAATGCCCAGTTCAGCTGCTCGTTTTTCCTTTTCTTCGCCTTGTAAAACAAGTTCTATATTTGCAATGCCCAACTCTGCCGCACGTTTTTCTTTTAAAACTTTTAAAGAATTATTCACTTGAAGTAATTCTTGCAGGATGATTATAAGTTCTTCCTTCGTTTTGTCTTGAATATCCATATCAAATTTGTTTAATTGATGGTACGTCGTTTCGCACTTAGCATTGGCTATAACGGTTTGCAGCTACCCGAAGGGCGGG
>JBBSCW010000306.1:0-4021 GCA_038249855.1 Bacteroidales bacterium | reverse complement strand
TTATTGATGATTATTGCATCGGCGACAACCTTGTAAAACCCGAAGAAATAGCACGAGCCGAAGGCATTACCTGGTGGTTTAATGACTACAACAATGATTTTAAAGGGTTAATTGAATGCAGAAACGGCAAATTCCTTATTTTTCTTGATACCAGGCATGGAAAGGACCTGAAAGCTCCTGTAATCAGATATTCATTTGCTCACGAGCTTGGACATTATTTTATTGATGAACACCGAATAGAATTAATGAATAAAGGCGTACTGGCACAGGTGAATGGTGATCCAATGCTTTCGGAAACAATTTTTGAAAAAGAAGCCGAGTATTTTGCTTCTTGCCTGCTAATGCCACGCGAAAGATTTAATAACGATATCTCGGAACATGAATTCAGCACCTGGCTTATACACAAGCTGTGCAAAAAGTACATGGTGAGCCAGACAGCTGCGTTAAAGCGCTATATGGCATTAGGCAATGAACCTATTGCTGTACTCTATAATTTTCTGAATGGAAAGCACGACCGAAAAATAAAAAGTAGTAAATTCCGGCATAACTCGCTTAAACTAGACGTAAATGGATTTATTCCCGCAGCTTCAGTTGCCGGCAGATATTGCTACGAAGGTGACGATGATTTTAAAACTAACAATCTACTTGCAGCCGATGTTTGGTTTAATCCAAAAACAGAAGAGGATGCCATGCGTATGTATCGAGAAGAGTGCCTGGTGCAACCCAATTTAAACAGGATTGTGAGTGTGGTGTATGAGAAAGTGATTTGAAACATTGAAGACGAATACTACATTGACGAATTGGTTTTTGGTGACGACAATTTGTTAACAGGCAAAGAAAGAAAGGCACTCGAAAATCGTGGAGGAAGTGGATTTTTAAGAGTGCTAATTGACAATGATTTGCAGATTGCAGAACACAATATTATTTTAGGGCTTAATATTCCTAACTATCCCGAAAAAAATCAATCGAAACTGAATTCGGGACTTGAAATTGGCGAAGACAATCCTTCATTTACGCCATTCCACGCATTTGGATCAGACAAAGGAAGTCAAACTTGTCTAGTTTCTAAATATGGACGGTTTCACGGAATAATTTACTTCGTTGGCAACATTCCAAATTGGGTCGAGATTAAAAAGTGGCTAACTTTTTTAGAGATTGAAAGCGTAAGTCGCAGTAAATATTTGAAAGTCTATTTTGTCTATGACGACAAGAAAAATTACAGCAAGGAAGAAAGACAAAAGGAATTAATGCCTGCTATAGCAAATGCGGGTTTAACGTGATCGTTGAAACAGTGGAAATCTTTACATACATTTGTGCTGGCAGACAGTTGAGCAACAATCTATTACCGTACTTGCCATAGCGTAACCGTTGTGTTGCCTAATAAAAAGATACAGCTAATGAGTAATATACTGATAACAGGAGCGACTGGAAACATTGGAATTGAGGTTATTCGATGTTTGTATAAAATTGATACTTCGAGTCGCATTGTTGCAGGAGTTAGAAATATTGAAAAAGCAAAAGCTATTTTTAAAAACTATCCGAAACTTGACTATGTTCATTTTGACTTCGAAGACTTTGATACATTTGAGAAAGCTTTGAATGGAATTGACAGAATCTTCCTTTTACGGCCTCCACACATTTCAGATATTGGCAAGTATTTTAGACCATTGATTTTAACGATTAAAAAATTTAATATCAACGAGATTGTTTTTTTATCAGTACAAGGAGCGGAAACAAGTAAAGTAATTCCGCATAACAAAATAGAGCGGTTGATACGCGAAAATGGATTGGATTTCATTTTTCTACGACCGAGTTACTTCATGCAAAATCTGACTACAACGTTGATTAATGATATAAAATTAAAACGGGAGATTATTTTGCCCGCTGGACAAGCAAAATTCAACTGGATTGATATTGAAAATATCGGAGAAGTTGGTGCAATTATGCTGGACAAATTCGGTGATAATAAAAATCAAACATTCGAAATTACGGGATTGGAAAATGAAAATTTCGATAAAGTAGCTTCATTGCTAAATAAAGTGATCGAAAACCCAATCAGATTTCGAAATGTAAATCCGTTTAGATTTTACCGGATAAAAAAGCAAGAAGGTATGGTAAAAGGAATGATTATCGTTATGATACTTCTTCACTTCTTACCGAGATTTCAGAAAGCCCCAAGAATTTCAAGTACTTACAAACGATTGACCGGAAAAAACCCAACTGATTTAAAAACATTTATCGAAAGAGAAAGGAAAAAGTTTGAAAAACAATAAATTCCGTGACCTAAGCGAGTAGAAAGCCCCGCCAGCGAATATGAAAATACCTGCTGCTGAGAGGTGGCGGGGATTTGCTTATTATATACCACAAAAGCAGCTAACTACCAGCCCGCAGCAGCAGCAACCCCACCCATTCCGCTATAAAAAGGCGATTAAAGGAAATAAAAAACATTTGTAAAGTTTGGATATATAAATTTTCTATATTTGTTATTGATTTAATAATTGTAAATAAGGTATAAATATACGGGCAGGGATAATATTTTTGAAAAAAGAAAGTAGAGGAATAGTGGATTATTTGCAAAAAACGTAATCATAACTAATGTAAAAATAACTACCACTATGGTAGTTATATACTCGTTAGGCAACATTTTATGACAACCGACATTTTAACAGTAAACTAAATTTTTGACAATGGAAAACATTTATAAACAACAATCCCTGAAAGAACAGAGTTTCTTGCAAAAATTGCTTAAACAACAACCAAGCGAGAATGCTTTCATTGAACTAAATAACTTACTTGCAACAAATGAAATAAGAGAAATATCCTTGGAAAAAATAAATCAAATTTCTTACAAATATAAAATTAATCTCACTAAAAAATTCTCTAAGAGACTATTAGACTTGTATTCAACTGCTTTAAAACACTTCTTAATTGACAGGAAATTATCCGATTCAGAAATTGATAATTTAAAATCGCTAAAACAAATCTTGAATTTAACAGACTCTCAAATAGAAAGTATTCATAATCAATTAACAAGTCAGATTTACGAAGAGAGTTATAAAGAAGCAATTTCAGACGGCCATTTGTCTGAAGAAGAGAAACAATTTTTAGAAAATCTTCAAAAAGAATTACGGTTACCAGAAAATCTTGAAAACAAAATCTCAGATGAAGTCCGAAGTAATTATATGAATAATTTTATGGAAAAAGTCTTAGCAGATGAGCGTTTGTCTCCAGATGAAGTATTTGAAATGGAAACCATTACGAAAAACCTGAATATTAACATGGGTTTGGATGAGAAAACTAAAGCAGTTTTAGAGCGATATAAATTGTTTTGGTTTTTAGAAAATGGGGAAATACCAACAATAAATACCATACTAAACTTGCAACGCGGCGAAGAATGTTATTTTAAAACAACTGCAGAATGGTATGAACTACGCACTATTACTAAAAGGATAAATTATGGCGGACCAACTGCAAGAGTTAAAATAATGAAGGGAGTATATTACAGAGTTGGCAGTGTTGGTGTTAATAGGGTAACAAGCACTGAGCTGAAATTGATTAATAGAGGGACATTATATTTAACAAATAAAAGATTAATTTTTACTAGCAGCGATAAAAACAGCACAATTAAACTCGAAAAAATACTTTCATTTACTCCATATTCTGATGGTATTGAACTAGAAAAAGAAACAGGAAAGAATCCAACAATTATGTTTAATAGCAACGTTGAAATGTTCTGTATCATATTGTCTAGACTATTGAAGGAAAATTAAAAACGTTGCCTAATAAATAGGAATATGAGCGGTCGGCACGACCCAGCGATTATTCCATGTTGAACTACATCCCGGTTAAATTAGCGGAATTTTATCTATGTACTTTCTGACGGTTTTGTGTTTTCTACATGTTGAATATCAGAGTGTTGATATATTTTTCAACTTGCGTAATTCAGGACGAATCGGAAGACAAATTTACGACTAAAAACGCGATAATTTTTTAAACAGGGCAAAAAAGAACATACATTTAT
>JBBSCW010000305.1:0-4029 GCA_038249855.1 Bacteroidales bacterium | reverse complement strand
TGAAATTAATAAAAGTCTTACTATATTTCCTTGTCTTTAGTACTGTTAATTCATTTGCTCAAACATCCGATAATCCGATTGTTACAGAATTGAATTGGCAAGCTGTGCAGCAATGGACTATCGGCACAAACATAATAAAAGTAATTTCCTTTGGAGATGCAAAATATCCCACCGAGAATCAGCTACCCTATTTCAACAAAAGAATTGAAATAAAGTCGAATGAAATGTATACTGCTGAGATACTTAACCCACATTATATTGCTCTCACAGCTGAAGAATTAGCGCTTTTTCCTACCGATAAATCAATTGCCGAAACACCCGAAATCACGACTCAGGTACTATCTGAACGTGGCAAAAACTCCTTTGATATCCTTATCTTTGCTTTTGTTAAGCAATCAGGTAAATTACTTAAACTATCTTCGTTTGAACTTAAAATAAACATTAATGAAAGTCCATCAAAGCTAAAAGCAACTACTAGACATAGTTATGCAAGTAATTCTGTTTTGGCAAATGGAAAATTCGTAAAGATACAAATCACTGAATCAGGAGTTTATAAGCTAACTTATGAAGATTTAAACTCAATGGGTATTACGCCTGCTAATGTCCGCATATTTGGTTACGGTGGCGAAGTCTTGGAACAAAGTTTTATGTTACCTAAATTGGACGATCTTCCAGAAAACTCCATTTATATGGAAAAAGGGAGTGATGGCGTCTTTAATGCTGGCGATTATATTTTATTCTATGGCAAGGGAGTAAACAAATGGACTTTTGAAAAAAGTAAAGGAATGTTTACGCATCAGGTAAATAGCTACTCTAATTATGGCTATTATTTCGTTACATCGGATGCAGGTACTGGCAAAAAAATAGAAACAGTTACAACTCAAGTTCCTGATAATGCAAGTATTTTCGCGATTACTGAATTTGTTGATTACAAGGTTTTCGAGGAAGACAGTTATAGTTTAGCTACATCAGGTAAAGAATTTTATGGTAAAAAATTTGATGATAAAACTAATTATAACATCGACTTTGTTTTTCGAAATCCTGTTCTTACAAATTCCACAAAAGTACGCTTAGATGTTGCTGCTTACTCCAATGAGCCTTCATTATTTGAACTAAAATTGGGAGGAAATCAAGTTCAAAGAATACAACTTTCCAATGTTTCTTTGAATGATACATACGAAAAAGGAAAAAGTGCAAACGGAATTTTCAGCTTTACAGCTCAAAATGAAAGTCTAAATTTTAGTCTCAGCTACAATAAACCAACCAATACGTCGTCCGGATATTTGAATTATCTGGAGGTTACTACACGCAGATATTTGAAAATGAGTGGCTCGGTTATGCAATTTCAGAGCGTTGATTATTTAGGCATGAATGCCTATAATAAATTTCAAATTAGCGATGCTGATTCAAAAATTCAAATTTGGGATATTACTGATGCTCAAAACATAAAGCGTATCATTACCCAAACTATAGAAGGCAAGTTAATCTTTACAGACTCGAGCAACGAGTTAAAAACCTATTTAGCCATCGACCCTACGGCAGTAAACGCTTTTGCAAAACCAGTAAAAGTTGGAGTTGTTCCTAATCAGAATTTACACAGTTTACAACCAGCTGAATTAGTCATTTTGACTCATCCTAATTTTCTTGCTTCAGCTGAAAGATTGGCGCAAGCTCACCGCGAGATTGACCAAATGAAGGTAGCAGTAGTCACTACCGATGAAGTTTACAATGAATTTTCATCAGGAACTCCTGATGCCACAGCCTATCGTTGGGTAATGAAAATGCTGTACGACAGAGCATTAGAAAGTGGAAAACAAACTGATTTACCTAAATACTTACTGCTTTTCGGAAGAGGTACTTACGACAACAGAAAATTGCGAGGAATGGAATCAGGAGAAAATCTAATCCTTACCTACCAAGCCGAAAACTCTTTGTTACAAACAGCTTCGTATGTTACCGATGATTATTTTGCTTTTCTGGACGACAATGAAGGCACACTGGTTTCCAATCATTTGCTTGATCTCGGTGTAGGAAGATTCCCTGTTAGCACTACCGAAGAAGCAAATAATGTAGTGGACAAAACCATTGCCTACATGAACAATACGGATAAGGATATTTGGAAAAATCAACTCTGTTTTGTAGCCGATGATGGCGATGCTGCACTCCACATGAAACAAGCGGATAGTATTGCTTCAATAATTTCAAGAAACAATCCCGCATATCATAGTAATAAAATTTATCTTGACTCATACATTCAGGAAACCAGTGCAACTGGCGATGCCTATCCTTTGGCAAGATTACATTTACATGATTTATTAAGAAAAGGATTATTATATCTTAATTATACTGGGCATGCGGGTAATATGGGCTGGGCTACAGAAGCTGTCCTTACTGTAAATGATGTCAAATCACTTACAAATAAACATTTACCTTTGTGGATGGGTGCCACTTGCGATTTTTTACAGTTCGATTTAAAACTAGTTTCAGCTGGGGAACAAGTGGTTTTGAATCCTAATGGTGGTGGAATTGGAATATTTTCAGCAGCTCGACCAGTGTATGCCTCACAGAACTTCAACATCAACAAACTATTTACCGAACAATTATTCAAAAAGAAAAATGGACAACATTATAGAGTAGGTGATGCTATAGCTTATTCTAAAAATAATATAGGTTCGGAAATCAACAAATTATCCTACGTTTACATGGGCGATCCGGCTTTGAAATTAAATTTTCCAACTACTTATAATGTTAAAACGACCCTGATAAACGACAAACTAGGCACCGATACTATACGGGCAATGTCAGTTGTGAAGGTGAAAGGTATAATTGAAGATGGAAGTGGAAATAAAGTGAATAATTTTAATGGCAATCTATATGTTGAGGTATTTGATAAAGTGCAAACAATAACCACACTAAATAACAAACAAGATGGTAATATGACTTACAAATATCGTCCAAATATTCTTTTTGCAGGTAAAGCAAATGTCGTAGATGGCGATTTTAGTATTACTTTTATGCTCCCAAAAGATATAAAATATAATTACGGAGGTGGCAGAATAAACTATTATGCTAATGACGAAGCCAATAAAACAGAAGCTCAAGGATATTTCGAAAATTTTGTAGTGGGCGGCACCAATCCAAATATACCAAATGACAATCTCGGGCCTGAAATGAAATTATTTCTGAATTCAGAAAGTTTTGTGACTGGCGATCAGGTAAATGAATCTCCTGTTTTTATGGCTGACTTAATTGATAAAAGTGGAATTAATAGAGTAGGAACCGGAATTGGACATGACTTATTGTTGACCATTGATAATGACCCGAAACAATCTTATGTTTTGAATGATTATTTTCAAGCCGTACAAGGCTCATACTCAAACGGAATAGTTAGATACAGACTAGATAATCTCTCAAACGGTAAGCATACGCTGACTTTCAGAGCTTGGGATTTATTGAATAATTCGAATTCACAAAGCATTGATTTTGAAGTTATAGAAGGATTGACGCCCAATATTTTCAGAATATTCAATTATCCTAATCCAGTTAAATCGAATACTCGCATTATTGTAGATCACGATAGACCTGAAACTGTTTTAAACACTACAGTAGATATTTTTGATTTAGCAGGCAGGAGAATTTGGTCGTTCAAGCAATCGAATGCAGATATAATCAATTGGAACTTAATAGGTAGTGATGGTCAGAAAGTACGATCAGGGATTTACCTATATTGCGTAAGTATCCAAACTAAGGACAGCGAAATCTACTCCAAAACCAACAAAATGTTTATCACTGAATAATAAAACCTATAATTTCCGTTAATAATATCAACTAAACAAAATAAATGTTGCAAATTTGCAACTTCATAAATAAAAAACGAATGAAAAAGATTCTTTTAACATTAACAATTTTATTGTCAATTTCGATTAGCACTATGGCAATTGAGCCAAACCCAATTTCAACGGTTGTGCCTTCTCTTTCAATAGCCCCTGATGCTCGCGCGGGTGGTATGGGCGACATAGGTGCTGCAAC
>JBBSCW010000304.1:0-4059 GCA_038249855.1 Bacteroidales bacterium | reverse complement strand
CAGGCAAAAGGATTTACAATTTAAATATTTACAATTTACTATTTAAAAAGGCGGAGGCAAAAGCAAAAAAAAGGCGAAGGCTGAGGTACAGGCAAAAGGATTTACAATTTACTATTTAAAAAGGCGGAGCAAAAGCAAAAAAAAGGCGAAGGCTGAGGCTCAGGCAAAAGGATTTACAATTTAAATATTTACAATTTACTATTTAAAACGGCGGAGGAAATTCGTGTAATTCGTCTTTAATTCGTGACCATTCGTAGTTTAAAAGAAATTCGTGTAATTCGTATTTAATTCGTTTTAAAATTCGTAGTTAAACTAACAACAACTCAATAATAACAAATTTATGAACACAATTGAAACTTTAAATCGCGCTGCAGACAATATCCGTATATTGGCGGCTGCAGCCGTTGAGAAAGCAAAATCCGGACATCCTGGGGGTGCTATGGGTGGAGCCGATTTTATCAATGTACTTTATTCCGAGTTTCTGGAATACGATCCCAAAAATCCAACATGGGAAGGTCGCGACCGCATGTTCCTTGATCCGGGACACATGTCGCCCATGTTATACAGCGTTTTAGCACTCACGGGTAAATTCAGTATGGAAGAATTAGGACAATTCCGCCAGTGGGGTAGTCCAACTCCAGGACATCCAGAAGTTGACATTATGCGTGGTATCGAAAATACCTCTGGTCCATTAGGTCAAGGACATACTTACGCCGTGGGTGCTGCCATTGCTGCTAAATTCTTAAAAGCTCGTTTTGGTAAGGTGATGAACCAAACCATTTATACCTTTATTTCTGATGGCGGCGTTCAAGAGGAAATTTCACAAGGCGCAGGTCGTTTAGCAGGTCACTTGGGCTTGGATAACCTGATCATGTTTTATGACTCAAACAATATTCAGTTGTCAACCGAAACCAAATCGGTTACCAGTGAAAATACGACTCAAAAATACCTTGCTTGGGGTTGGAAAGTGATTGAAATTAATGGAAATGATCCCGTTCAAATTCGCAAAGCATTGACCGAGGCGAAAGCTGAAACAGAAAAACCGACTTTAATTGTTGGTAAAACCATTATGGGGAAAGGCGCTCGCACTTCTGATGGATCATCTTTCGAAAATCAATGTGCAACTCATGGAATGCCATTGGGTGAATGTGGTGCTTGCTTTGTGGAAACTGTAAAAAACTTAGGTGGAAATCCTGATGATTCTTTTGTAATATTTGAAGAAACTAAAGCACTTTATGCCAAACGTGCTGAGGAATTAACTGAATTAGTTGCGAAAAAACAAACTGAGAAAGCTGCTTGGGCAAAAGAAAATCCTGAGTTAGCTGCTAAGTTTGACTTCTTTTTCAGCGGCAAAGTGAATGTAAATTGGGATGCTATAGTTCAAAAATCAGGACAAGCTACCCGTGCTGCTTCGGCTACTGTGTTGGGTGAATTGGCTAAACAGGTTGAAAATATGATCGTTGCTAGTGCTGACTTGTCAAATTCTGATAAGACAGACGGATTCTTGAAAAACACTAAAGCATTTGCCAAAGACGATTTTAGTGGTGCGTTTTTACAAGCTGGCGTTGCTGAATTAACTATGGCTTGCGTTTGTATTGGTATGAGTTTGCATGGTGGCGTAATTCCTGCTTGTGCTACTTTCTTTGTTTTCTCAGACTATATGAAACCTGCGATTCGTATGGCTGCATTGATGGAGCAACCAGTGAAATTCATTTGGTCGCACGATGCTTTCCGTGTGGGTGAGGATGGACCTACCCATGAGCCAGTGGAGCAAGAAGCTCAAATCCGTTTGATGGAAAAATTGAAGAACCACAAGGGTCATAATTCTATGTTGGTACTTCGTCCGGCTGATGTTGAAGAATGTACAGTAGCTTGGCGTATGGCGTTGGAAAATACCCAAACTCCTACTGCATTGATACTTTCGCGTCAGAATATCGTGGATTTACCTACCGAGAACTCACGTAAAGCCGATGCAGCACAAGCTGAAAAAGGCGGTTATGTAGTTTCTTGTGATGGAAATGCTGATATAATTTTGGTTGCTTCTGGATCTGAAGTGTCTACCTTGAACGAGGGTGCTGCTTTGTTGCGTGCCGAAGGTATCAAAGTGCGTTTGGTTTCAGTTCCTTCCGAAGGTCTGTTCCGTTCGCAATCGGCAGAATATCAAGAAAGTGTTTTGCCTAAGAATGCAAAGATTTTTGGTCTAACTGCTGGCTTGCCTGTGAACTTACAAGGTTTGGTGGGTGCCAATGGTAAAGTTTGGGGATTGGAATCTTTTGGTTTCTCTGCTCCTTATAAAGTATTGGACGAAAAACTTGGTTTCACGGCCAAAAATGTTTACGAACAAGTAAAAGCAATGCTTTAATAGTTTTTTAATCAATAATTAAAGTCTACTATAATTTCCTCAACTCTCAAAACTGAATAAATTTTTCGGTTTGGGAGTTGAGGTCTGTTAATTTATTATGCTTCGTTGTATCAACAAACATAACCTTACTATCTGACTTTGAAATACATCTTTTGTTCAAATATAAATCAAAATCAGACATTAAAATCATTCAAGAACAATATGATTAACTATAAAAAACTGCTTCTCGTTAGCTTTCTAATTTTTAATGCCATTCAATTTCTTGCAGCTGATTCATTATCAAGAACCATAGATATATACGGTTTTGTACGAAATGATTTGTACTTCAATTCACGACAAAATACTGAAGGGTTGGATGGTCTTTTCAATATGTTCCCTAAGCCTAAAGACATTGATGTGTACGGAAATGACTTGAATAATAAACCCAATGCTGAAATGTTGAGTGTAGCATCGCGGCTTGGCATCGACATAAAGACTAACCTGCAGGCTTTCGGAGCTAAGTCATCTGCGAAAATTGAATTCGATTTTGGCGGAACTTTTACTAATTACTATTTAATCAGGCTGCGACAGGCTTATGTGAAACTTAACTGGTCGGATAGGACTGAATTGCTTATTGGTCAAACTTGGCATCCGATGTTTGGAAATGTATTTCCAAACATAATTTCATTGAATGCGGGTTCGCCATTCCAAGCTTTTAATAGAAGTCCGCAAATAAGATTGACTGAAAATTTGTCCAAAAATCTATCAATTATTGCTGCTGCAAGTTACCAAATGCAATATTTAAGTCAAGGTCCTGTGGGCGCAAGCGCTAGCTATATGAAAAATTCACTTTTGCCCAATATTTTCCTGGGATTTGAGCATAAAACTGCACATTGGACAACAGGCTTGGGTTTCGACACCAAAACTATTAAAATCAATAATGATAATTTGAGTTCATTTTCGGGTATGATTTATTCGCAGTTTGTAAAAAATAACTTGCAAGTAAAAGCCAAGCTTATGTTAGGTGAAAATATGAGCGACCATCTTATGATAGGAGGTTATGGAATCTCGGGATATGATGCAAGCACACGAACTACAGATTATACAAACTTCAATACCTTATCGTCGTGGATCAATATTGTCTATGGCAAGGAAGTACAAGTGGGCATTTTCTCCGGCATATCTCAAAATTTAGGAACGAATCGAACTTTAATGGAAACGCCATCGGGCAAATTTACCGCTTACGGTTACGGATTCAGTGCTGCTACCCAATCACAAATAGATGGACTTTTCAGAATATCTCCCTTTGTAGCTTACAATATTGCTAACATCAAAATAGCTTTCGAGTATGAAATGACCAATGCTACTTATGGAACATTAGAAAATACAGGGAGGGTGAAAAACCCCTATTCAGTTACTAATCATCGGGCATTGGCTTCGATAAGTTATAATTTTTAGGGAGAATACCCCTAACCCCTAAAGGGGAATAAGACGCAGTGTGTTATAAAAGAGTTTGAAATTTGAACGGTTTGGAATTTGTAAGAAAAACAGATATTATTATTATTATTATTTACCATATTGTCATAAGTATAAAATTTTCTATGTCAGCAATCTATTTTTCTTTAATTCCCCTTTAGGGGTTAGGGGCAGTCAAACACAAAACACTAAACGCAAAACACTAAACACTTAACAGTTTTTTGTCAAATTCATGTTTCTTT
>JBBSCW010000303.1:0-4071 GCA_038249855.1 Bacteroidales bacterium | reverse complement strand
TAATTGGTCATATCAGATTACAATTTGGAAATATAAACGCATAAATTCACTGGGTTTTTACCCTTTCTTTTTGCTAAATGTGACAAATAATTGACAATGTTACAAAAAAGCTATTGCAATGATACACCTGCAATTTAATAATCATTTGGCTCACAATATCTTTGTTTCGTAAAAAATTCGAATCAAATATTAATAAATTATGAAGAAAAGAACCATTATTTCAGGATTGGTTGCTTTGTTTTTGCTTTCCGGTTTACACGCACAATCAAAAACCGTTTTAATAAAATCACTACCTTCGGGTACTGACGCTACGCCTTATGTGGTGAAGGCAATTAAAGAATGTAAAGCAACAAAAGCTACCAAATTGGTTTTTGAAAAAGGAACGTATCATTTTACCCCCGAATTTGCTGAGGAGAAATACCTTTTTACCAGCAACAACGATGAAGGTTTAAAACGTATTGTCTTTAATCTGTCGGGAATGAAAAACTTTGAAGTAGATGGTCAAGGTTCAACTTTTATTTTCGATGGTTTCGTATCTCCTTTTTTATGCGATAAATCCAATAATATCCGCATAAGCAATTTTAGTGTTGACTACAAACGTACTTTCCATTCCGAAGGAACTATTGTTGGTGCTTATACAGATAGTTTAGATATTCAGATTTCGAAAGATTATCCATACATTGTTCAAAACAATAAGCTAACTTTCACAGGTGATAAAATTATAGGGAAAGACAATGCTGGTCAACCTAAACGAGTTATTTATCCGTTTTGGCATTTGCTCGAATTCGACAGTAAAAAGCGCGAACCATCTCCATTTGCAGGCGATTATTTAAACGTACAAAATATGGTGGTAAAGGAGCTTAGTTCGGATGTTATTCGTATTTTTTATCCTCGATTAAAAGGAACAGTTGGCAATGTAATGGTTTTCAATGCCAGCGATAGAATGAATTCAGCCATTACGATTACCGACAGCGAAAATATTTATGTGAATAACGTAACTATTTATCATGCAGGAGGTATGGGTGTGGTGGGTCAACGCAGTAGAAATATCTTTTTGGAGAAATTTAGCGTGGAAGCACCCAAAGGAAGAATGTTAAGCTTGGTGGCCGATGCTACTCATTATATCGGTTGCGGTGGACAAATTAGCATGAAAAATTGTAAGTTTGAAAGTATGATGGACGATGCGACTAATATTCATGGCATATATGTAAAGATTATTGAATTAATCTCTCCCAATGAGGCACTTGTAAAACTTATTCATTATCAGCAATTTGGTTATGATTTTCTGTTTCCTGGAACAAAAGTAGAAATTACGGAAGCCGAAAGCCTAATACCTTACCAAGAGAATAAGGTAAAAAAATCGGTTCGTATCAATAAAGAATATACGCGTGTAACTTTCGAACAACCCATTTCACCAAAAGTAAAAGTGGGTGATGTGGTTGCTTCTACACAAGAATATCCAGATGTTCACATCAAAAATTGCACACTTCAAAAAAATAGGGCGAGAGGATTTTTATTAGGTTCACGCGGTAAAATTGTGGTGGAAGATTGTTATTTTCATACCCATTGTGCCGCTATTAACTTAGAAGGAGATGGTAGATTCTGGTTCGAGCAATCGGGCGTTCGTGATTTAACGATAAGAAATAACGTTTTTGATAATTGTAATTATAGCTTTATGTTAGGATTAGGAGTGATTCAGGTAAATTCGGGTATCGAAGAAAGCAAAAGAGCCGAAAGCAGATACAATCGGAATATCTTAATTGAGAACAATAAATTTCGGGTTTTCAATCCTTGTATTTTAAGTATGTATTCAGTCGATAATTTAACGTTTAGAAATAATACAATTGAGAAGAACGATGATTATGTATTGAGTGATTGGATGAAAAATGTAGATTTGAAGCCATTTATGATTACTAATTCTTCCAATATTAAAATTGAAGAATAAATTGAATAGAACTAAGATTAATGGTTTATTTGTAAACAATTAAATCATATTATATGGAAAGAATTGCGTTTAAAATGTATTTAAAGCCTGGCTGTATTGCCGAATACAAAAAACGACATGATGCACTTTGGCCGGAAATCAAACAATTGTTATCGAACGAAGGAGTTTCAGAATATTCTATTTTTTTAGATGAGCCCAATAACGTTCTTTTTGCCGTTCAAAAAATAAATGGCACCGGAAATTCTCAAGACTTAGGTAGTAACCCAATTAATCAGAAATGGTGGGACTATATGGCTGATATTTCAGTCGTAAACCCTGATAATTCACCCGTGACCGAACCACTTGTCGAAGTTTTTCATTTGGATTAATTCATTTTAATTTCAGCAAATAATATTAAGTTATGAAACCTAAACATCAGTTGTTTTACTGATTTTTAGGTTTCTTATTTTTGTTGAAGCCTTTAAATCATCCTATGTTACAAAAAGACAGTTATATGATACATTTACAATTTTGATATCAATTTTCTCTGATTATCTTTGTTACATGTTTTGAAAAACATTTTATTGATTAACAACGCAGTTATATTCCTTAAATTTATTAAAAATAATCAGAATGAATCGCAATACTATTTTTCTTACTATTTTTCTCCTTGTTTTAAATTTTATATTTATCTCAGCTCAAACGCATCCCGATGATAGGATTTATCGTGAAAGTGATCCACTTGCACGAAAAGGGACATTTTATAAAATTCCGGAAGTAAATCCAACCTTCAACAATGCTGCTTTATCGAGTAATATCATTTTTGGAGCGAGTATTCACACTTCTTGGGGTGCCATTGAAACAAGCGAGGGTGTTTATGATTGGTCGTATCTTGATAAATTGATTGCAGATTATAAAGCTGCCGGAAAAAAAGTATCATTTCTTGCCACTACGGCTAACTTTTCAATAAATGATTCACCAGATTACTTGTATTCTAAGTACAATATTCGCCGCATTGTTGCTGGATATTGGGAAAGTTTTGAATCAACTGCCGATAAAGGTTACATTTTATATGGAACAAAAAGTTCGACAAATCCAATTTCAGGAGGTAAGTCGCTGCAAATGAGCGCTTCTACACCAAAAGTAATGATGGAAACTGGTGCAAACCAAGTGTTTAACCGCAGCAAAGGAATTACAAATCCTACGTACAATCCGCCAAATCCACCTTATCCGAATCGTCCTTCACCAAGTTTTTGCCTGCAATTTTCTTACAGAGCAAATGCTGCTACAACTTTTTCTGCAAAAGCGTATTCCAAATCTAATCCTTCAAATGGTCCATTAGAAACTATTTGGACTGCAACTGTTGGCGAAAGCGGAACAAAAACATTTAATTTTAGTCCTCTCACGGACGATTACAAAGTAGAGATTAGCATTAAAAGTGGTGACCTAACTATAGATAATATTAATATTTGCGATATGGTAACTGGGTATTGGATTGGAACTTTGTGTTTCCCCAACTATTTTGATCCCATTTTTAAGGAGAAATATGAATTGTTTATAAAGGCTGTTGCAGAAAGATACAAAAACGAAGAAACGCTGAATGAAATTGCTATAAATGGTTATGGACGTTGGGAAGAAATTACTATCAGCGGCGATGATCCTAATATGTTCGAAGACCAATGGACTACTTATGGTTATTCCAATCAGAAATATTTTGAGCATATTAAATGGTGCATCGATACGTATAAAAAACATTTTACTACTAAAAAATTATTTACAGGTGCTGTGGGTTGGAATACCGAAGGTTGGCGCGACCAGAACTTAATCGATTGGAAAGTAGGAACTTATGCTGCACATAATGGTGTCGCCATAAAATACAACGGTTGGCAATCCATGTGTTCCGAATGGGGCTCAGTAAATTCCGGTTTCCAATATATTGCCAATAGACATAGACACGACAAAAATGTCAGCATTTATTATGAAGAGCAAGCTCAGATCAATAACGACACCTTTTCGGAATATATGGGCCATCCTATTAGTTTGTTCAATAGGTTGTTTGTCGATAATGTTGATTATTTTTGGATGTACGATAACGATTTAAGCCAAACTTATGTCAATCGTTACCAACATTATGCTAACGAAATGGC
>JBBSCW010000302.1:0-4101 GCA_038249855.1 Bacteroidales bacterium | reverse complement strand
TGACTCTTTACCACAGCACCTTTAGGCGGTTTGCTTCCTCTGCCTGTACAGCGAAAGCGGTGGGTCAACCCTACAACTAGTCTCCACCATCTCAATTACAGCATGCAGAACTTAAAATTTACCGATGTTCTGCTTCTCGGTTGGCAATATGGCCAGTGGCAGAATGCGGGCTGCGTTACTGTCCACCGTTACAAAACTTTATGCGTAGCAGAACGCTTCAAAGTACTACTAAACCCGCCATTGGCTATATTGCGTGTTATGCCTTCGTTGTTCTTCTTTATTAAATCCTTAGTCTGTAATTCAAGCGATTTTATTATAGTTACATTGGATTCAAAACCAAATAGTCTGCTTATTCCTGTTTCTCTTGTTTGGATAATGATTTTCATTTTATAGTCTTTCCCAGAAGATGCCTTTTCTAGTTTCTCAATGGCATCTTCAATCGTTTCAAATTCTCCTTGAATTTTTACAGGAACTGGCATATTTTCAAAATGGCCTTTCAAAAACCCGTCTATTCCACTATTTCTTTGAACAGGGAAAGCATTAATATTTTGTAAAATAGCTAATTCTTTAACTGTCTTTTCTTGGTACTCGTTTGTTCCTTTGTTTAGTAAATTTGATTCAGAAATAACCATTTCCTCTAAACGTGAATTAGCAAGTTCAACAGCATCTATGGAAATGTCAATTCCGATAAATTTTCTTTTTAAATATTTTGCCGAAACGCAAGTTGTTCCACTTCCGCAAAACGGGTCAACAACCAAATCGCCTTCGTCTGTAACGATATTTAAAATTTGATTTAATAACAAAACTGGCTTTTGAGTTGGGTAACCAGTTCTTTCTTTTGCGTTGGGGTTTAAATTTGGAATTTCCCAAACGTCAGAAAGTGGAACTCCTTTCTTTTCTTTTCCTAAAATTACGTTTCCGTTTTCATCTTTCTTATATACAGATTTTCCGTTTTCGTCACGCTCTCTGTCTTGCAAAATTTGGTCAAGATTTGTTGTTGCAGAATAGTCTGTATAAAGAGTATTGAATTTGAAATCTTGTGTTTTAGAATAAAAGAAAATTATTTGATGAGCATTTAAAAGTCCTTTTTTTGCATTAGACCATCTTTTGTATGACCAGATGATTTCACTCTGAAAGTTTTCACGCCCAAAAACTTTATCCATCACAACTCTAATATTGTGTGATGCAGTTTTGTCGCAATGAAGAAATACACTACCTGTATTTTTTAAGACTCGTTTTGATTGTTCTAAAACATTTTCTATAAGTTTTAAATACTCTTCAATAGAGTTGTATTTGTCGCTAAATTCATAAGTTTTAGAATTATCCTTATTTGTAAGACTATGTTTGCGTTGTGTGAAAAACGGTGGGTCAAAGTAAATTAAGTCAACTTTGTTGGTTTCAATTTCGTTGAGTTTTTCAACACAATTTCCGTGATATATTTTATCAGTTTCCATCTTGAGGTGTTCTTTCGTTAGCAATTTCTGTTAAAATAGCTTTCAAGTCAACGCCTGAATATGCTTCTAAATATTCCCAAGCTTCATCACCACCATAATACTCGCCTTCAACACCTGCATAAAGTGTTTTTAGAGTTTGTTGAATTCTGATTGCTTGTTCTCTTTGTGGGTAATAGAACATAACCCGAATAGGTTTATATCCGTGATTTCTAATCACCTGAACTCTTGTATATTCTTTTGTAATGTGGTCTCCGTCTGTCGTGGCATCTCTCCATTTAACTTCAATTGCATCATTCGCATTTAGAAAGTCAATTTCAAATGTTTTTGGTCGTTGTCCTATCGTGTTTTCTACTTTAGTTTTTATTCCGTCATGAAATTTATAATTCAGACACAAAGTTGCTGCTTCTTCGAGAAACGAACCCGCATACTTATAAAGAAATCTTCCTGTGTTTTGATATTGGTCAATAAGTTGTCCTTCTTGCAAAGAAATACCCAAAACACGATAAATAAGATAATGAGAGTTATCATCAGCTTTCATCTCTTCTGTCCTGGCTTCAATTTTTCCTTTTAAGTTTGAAGAATAAACTTCGGCTAAATTTTTTATATTTTGTATTAATTCGTCCATTCGTCTTTCATATATAAATTGTTTCGCAAGTTACGAAATTTTGTTCGGTTACGGTTGTCTTACAATGAGGCATAACGTCTCGCAAATACACGCAGGGCGGGAGTTTCCCGATGAACTTCCTACGGAGATTTGCATTTCATCCCGCACGTGCGCATAGCCGTCAGGCTTATTCTTTTAATCTATTAATATACATATAGTTACAGGTTCAAATCGGAACCCTTTCTTGTAAAGTCCGTTCCCTCATATAATTATTTTTTTAGGCTGATCCCAGCCTGTAAACTTTGATCTAAAGATAAACAAATATTTCATATTACACAATAAATTTGCACTTAAATATCTAATATTCTTATAATTACATCAATAGATGATAGTTTTCCCTTCCTCTTCTCAATCATGCAGTTTTTTAATACATTTTCTACAAAACGCTGAATTGAAAACCCATCACCCTCTACTTTTATTAATGCCTGGGTTTTTAAGTGGTCGCAAAACTTGCGAAGATTCTTCATCATTTTATTAAAACTTACTGCCTTAGTTCTGTTGTGAATATGGCTGGTTATTTTCCAAAAAATATTCCATCCAAGTAGCACCCAGAGCAACTTCCCATATAAATGACATTCAATTCTTTCTCGTTTCGCTTTCTTTATTTTATCAACGCAAGCTATTGATTTCCAGACCTTAAAGACCAATTCGATTTGCCAGCGTAAGCGATACAGACTCCAAACCAGCTCTTTAGGGATATCTTGTTCTTTCATATTTGTCACAAATAAGTTCATCCCTACTCTGGCAATTGTGTCTTTGCCTAACTGACGACCCTCTCGTTGAGCTGCCCTATTGGCTTTTCTGAGTTTCTCTGCTTTTACTTCTTCCGGCAAACATTCTACGATCAACCTGCATTTTATTTTTTTATCACTCCCAAGAAAGACTAAAAACTCCCTGGTTTTAATTTTTGATTCCCGCATCTGTTTTTCAATCTTTGTCAGATCGAGTAAAGCTATGCGATCAGTTTTATCAACATTCCAAACACTTATATTGCTTTTTATCCTGTTTAAGAAAAATGCACTTCTGTTTTCAATCTTTTCAAGGAAATCCAACCCTATATACCCCAAGTCCCTAATTAACAGATCTTTTTCATGTACACTTTCAATCGTTTGGTAACTGTTGGTCAAATCGGATGTTGTGTATGGCCCTACTGACAGTTCTAAAATTTTCCCTGACTTCAGATCGTACTCAAATTGGATCTTCATGCAAGCTTTCGATGTTTTCCCACCACTGCCAGGATAAATATCTTGCAACTCTTCTGGCAACTGAAACGATGTCGCATCTTTAATCCTGATGGTTTCGCAAACTGGAAGCAAATCCTTAAAACCATCCGATGGCACATGACGCGAAAGAACTTCTTCCATCAGTAACTTCAAAAAGGTTACTGCACTGCTATTAAACCTTTCATCTAATGACTGTTTGGCCAATAATTCACTATGGCCGTACTCAAAATCCTGGCACATTCCTAACAAACTTGTTTGTGCTAAATTTCCATTTGAGAATACTAGCAAGTTGGCAAAGCGCCAGCCAGTTAGCTTTGACTTTCTTTTTACAAATCCGCTTTTTCGTGCTTTTGCTTCAATCAAAGCTGATTTGAGAAGCACATCGAAATCTTTTTTAATCTCGGCAGATAGTGCCGCAACATTATACCGTTCCCTCTAAGATGCGAACATTATGATAAATTAAAACAACAACATAACCTTAACCTGACGGCTATGCGCAGCTGCGGGATCCTGTCCACGAAGCACTGAAACCCGACTTGCGGGTATTTTGCTGTTGGCAGTAGTTTTTCAATCGGCTGATGCAACAAACTGTACTTTTTGCATTTTCTTTGAGTAAGCTATCATCTCAAAACCTTCTACATAAAGTTGAAATTTAAAACCAATAGCCGTTGAATCACCTTCTATTCCTTCATAGTGAAACACATTTAGATGTTTTTTATCGAGCTTCATTATAGGATTCACAATAAATCGATCATCATTA
>JBBSCW010000301.1:0-4151 GCA_038249855.1 Bacteroidales bacterium | reverse complement strand
TAATGTTATATTTACCAAAGAAAATATTTATTTTGCTTTTACTGATTTAATCAAAAAAGGCGTTATGACCGAAAGTGACGCTAAAAAAATTGCTTACGATTGGTTATACGTAAATCCAAAAGCGTTTTATTATTAAGCCCTAATTATCTCCCTTTGGTCGCTGACCGTTGGTTTCCCCAAGGGGGACTTCAAGAATATTCTTTTACAATTACTCAACATTATATACTTTCCCAATGAAAAAGTCATTAAATCCAAAAGTTACGAACTCGCACTCTTCAACTCCCCAAATACTATTTTTCAATTTTCTTTCTCCTATTGGAGAAAGTACCCGAAGGGGGATAGAGGTGGGGGTTGGGGGGCTTCTTTTATTATTGTTATTTTTTACAATAAATACTTTTGCGCACGATTTACCGCATAATTTGGTAACCGTGAATATGAAAATTGTGGAAGCGGATACCAAAAAAGTCACTCCGGTAATGATGTGTATTCAAAATGCTGAGACAAAAGAAGTGGTCGTGCCTCCTTATGGTAAAGTGGTAAAAGAATTTTCTACTGTGGATGATTTCGTGTCGGGCATTATGTTTAGTTCTGATCCTAATTGGGTGGGTCCGGTACGTAAAACTACAGGTAAAGGAGCTGTTGATCAACGTCGTAGTTTCGAATATGATTTGGCGCAACCAGTTCCCTTTTGGAAAGCTCCTGCATTGTATCAAACCTCCGGTAACTTTTCCATTAATCTAAAACCTGGAAAATGGTTAATTAGTATTTCGCATGGTTACGAATATATTCCCGTTCTGATGGAGGAATTTGTAGTGCCAGCTGACGACCATAATTTTGATATTCAATATACTTTGAAACGTTGGGTTGATATGCCTTCAAGAGGTTGGTTTTCGGGCGATGTGCACGTTCACCACCCAACTACTAAACCTGAATACCGTGATTTCCTAATTAATTTTGCGAAAGCCGAGAATCTACACGTGGCTAATGTGTTGAATATGGGCTATCACCACCAATATGGCGACTCAAAATCGGGAATTGATTTTGAACAAGAAGGATTTGGTAAAAAATTCCGTACACGTTCGGGCAATCACTGGTTGGTTTCCGGACAGGAAGATCCACGCAGCAAATATGGTCATATCATTGGATTGAATCTTTCCAAATTTGAGCGCGATACTTTAAATTATGATTATTACGACCGCGTTTTCGAAAATATACACAAACAGCCGGGCGCGCTGGTTGGCTTTGCGCATTTGGCTTTCAATGGTTGCGAAGTTTTGCAAGGTTTGCCTTGGTTTATTACTACCAACGAAATTGATTTTATTGAAATACTTCAACTTACAAAAATCAATGCCTTAGGATATTATGATTATTTGAATCTTGGATTTAGAATAACTGCTGCTGCCGGAAGCGATTTACCATGGGCAGCTACAATCGGTGAAGTAAGAACATACGTGTACACCGGAAAAAGATTTACGCCCGACAAATGGTTCAAAGGGATGAAAAAAGGCAACACTTTTGTTAGCAATGGGCCAATGTTATTCTTTGAGGCAGATGGTAAATTGCCTGGAACAGAATTGAAAGTTGCGAAAGGTGAAATTGCCAAATTGCGAGTGAATGGTTTAGGGCAAGATGTGGTGGCACCCATTAATAGAGTTGCTATTTACAATAACGATGGTTTGGTTCAAGAAGTGAAAAATCTTGATAATAAGAATTCGGTTAAATTGGATATTGATTTACCTATCAATAAAAGTCAATGGTTAGTAGCAGTGGCCTATTGCAATAATGATGCGGTTGCTCATACTACTCCTGTTTATTATGTAGTTGACAATCAACCCACTTGGAGTCCTGAAAATGCATCTGAAATAATCAGCAGACACATGCAAATGATGGATGATGTGGAAGCGGAAACAACTGATTCGGGTATTGTGAAGCGGTTGAATAGTGCTCGTGCATTTTATCGTAAAATGCTAAAAACAATGAATGTAGAGGAATTAAAATATGAAACAGTTGAACAGAAAATAGCAAATAATACCCTTTCAGCGCCTCGTAAATTGGAAAAAGTGAAAGTAGAAGGTGGAGGTTTTATTATGGGCGATCCTTTCAATAATGGCGATCAACCAATGCATGTTGTTACTCTTTCTGATTTTGAAATATCGACAACCGAAGTTACCAATTATCAATTTGCAGCATTTTTAAATGCAAATAGAATTGGCATTTCTACTACGTTTAACAATAAATCAATGGTTGTTGCATCTGGAGCTCAAAACAGATTAGCGTTTGTTGATAATGGTTGGAAAGTTACAAAAGGCTACGATAATTATCCCGTAATTAATGTTACTTGGCCGGGAGCTGTTGAGTTTTCTAAATGGGTGGGCGGACGATTACCAACGGAAGCCGAATGGGAATATGCTGCCAAAGGTGGAAAAATGAGTAAAAACTATACATTCTCTGGCTCTAACGACGTGAAGCAAGTAGCTTGGTTTGGTTTAAATAGTATTGCTCGCCCTAACGAAGTGGCTACTTTAATGCCCAATGAATTAGGAATTTACGACATGAGTGGCAATGTAAATGAGTGGTGTGCTGATTGGTATGATGTTTATCCTAAAAAACCAGTTGCTAATCCGAAAGGTCCAGATACTGGCGATTACCGTATTTTCAGAGGAGGTTCGCACCGCGAAGTAGATTCAAACAGTCGTGTAACGCGTAGAAATGCTTTTTATCCTGACGCCGGATTTAGTTTGGTAGGATTCCGAGTTGCATTTTAAGAAAAATTAATTCGACTTATGATGAAGTACTGTGTTTTGTTGTCAATTTTTATTATGTGTTTTTCTGCTGCTTTTGCAAAGAAATACGTGGAAAACTCACTTATTTATTTTTATGGCTATCCTTTTAATACAGAAGAAGAAATTAAAGAAATCTCTGAAATTCCGTATATCAAAAAAGCCGAAATTTCTATTGAATGGAAAGATGTGTATAGTAGTGATGGTGTATACGATTGGAGTTTTGTAGATAAAAATATAGCGTTGTGGAAAAAGGCAGGTAAAACAGTTATTCTGCGATTTATGACTGCCAACAATGCCACTTTTTGTACTTCCGAAAAACTCATTGATCAACAACGGATTCGTATCATTAGCGAAGGATTTTTCTGTGATTTTGAAAAAAATATCTCAGATGATGGTTTTGAAGTGGTGAATGGGAAGAATGAAAATGCTAGTTTATCCATGAATGGCAACAAAGCGTTGACTATAAACAACAATACGAAAGAAAATATTGTCCTTCTTCGGAATTCAAATGCTACAATTTTTAAAAAGAATTCTGAGTACTTAATTCAATTTGATTTTGCGGTTAATCATTTTATTAATACAAACGAACGTGGTTACTTTAAGGCGGTTTTTCAGTCGAAAAGCAATCCGTACCAAAAGGTTGAACAGGAATTTCTGGTAAATGAAGGAGAAAAAAGTCTATTTACGAAAGTTATATCATTGGCTGATTTTGACGATTATAATTTAGTTATTGAAGCTCATAATATCTCTGATTGTAGTATTGATAATGTAAATATTATTGAATCTTCGAACAGTAGGAGGCGAAGAGTAGGTTTTCCCGACTATTTCTCAAATAATTTCAAACAAACTTACCAAAAATTTCTACAAGAAGTTGCAAAAAGATACAATCAGAATTCAACCGTAGAGGCAGTTATTGTGGGTGGAATTGGTCGATGGGAAGAAATGCTGTTGAATGCAAATGAGGAAGGTGATTTGAGAGTTCAGGAATCCATTTATCGGCAATGGAATGCTTATGGATATAGCGATGTGAATTATTTGAAAAATGTGGTGGAATGGTCGATGGATTTATCGAAAAAATTGATGCCCAACAAAGAGCACATTTTGCAAATTTCGCCCATGAACAATGGGTATCAAAACGAAGATTTTATTTATCGCAGAGCAGCTGCAATGGCTATTTCGAAAGGAGTTTCGATTAAGCAAAATGGCATGAGCGAAAAATTTGACACCTGGACAACTGTTTCTGACCCAGCCTATATAATGAATCGGTATCGGAATAATAAATCAGTAAAAACCTATTACGAAACTGCTGCTCAAATTTTTAACAATGGACATCAAGCCATGGGGCATCCAGTTGCCTTATTCAATCGG
>JBBSCW010000300.1:0-4156 GCA_038249855.1 Bacteroidales bacterium | reverse complement strand
ACATTTCTTGTAAAGTAGATTTGATATTTCGAGCAGTTAATCGACCGAGTATGTCATTTACAGTCAGTGTTTTGTTAGGCAAAACTATCGTCATACTAAAAGCTTTGTTGCCATAAGCTAAATCAATATATTGAGCAAATTCATCCGAGTTATAGGCGAAAGTATCAATTTGGGTCATCATATTAACTCTTACTTCTTTGCCCAATTCATTGGTAAAATTAGCCGAGAAAGTCTTCGCTTTGTCAAACCGATTTCTCCATATTCCTTTGAAGTACACGGCATTCATCAAATACATCATAGCATCCCCTGGAATTTCATCTAAGATTTTTGGGATCAGCCCTTTGGTACTTTTCGAGCACCAATTATTAATGGTATCTAATGCCCAAGCTTTGTTGAAATTGAGTTCTTTCACATAAGCGTTGAAATTGTCGGAATTTATTTTCAAAAATTCAGGTTTTACTTTGAATCCTTCACGATACCAAATTGCATTGGCAATGCTAAGTTTGGTCGAAGGGTCAATCGTGAGCAAAGAACTTTGCATGGTCTTGTAGTATTCATTCAATTCCTTGCTTGTAAGATCTTTGAGTTTCAAAGTATTTCCAATTTCGATTTGTGTTTGTCCTTTGGCACCATTCCAAACCATTCCCAAAGCAATGCTTACGCTCAATGGGGAAACCATCGCGTTACTTTCATCGCTTATTGCCATTGTGTTTTTAAGCAGGTCGAGTCCAAAATCATTATCCTGCATAATTCTTTTTTCCATTACCGCAGTCATCTGTATAGGTTTAGCCTCCTGTGCAGGTAAGTTCGGAATGTTTTCGTTGGTACAACTCAGCACTAAAATTGCCAAGAGTATTGAATAAATCTTTTTCATACAGCTTGTTTTTAGAGTTTTTTAGTTCGTTGATTCTTAAAGGTTTAATTTTAGTCCAGCTTCCAGACTTATTACATGCCTTTTGGCTGTTCTAATACTAATAGGTTGATTATTATCAAAATAATAGGAATATCTAGGTTCAAAATAAATGTCAATATCTTTGAAAACACTGTATTTAGCACCAACGCTTGTATTCACCGCCCATTGTAAACCATCAATGTTGGTATCTGCTCTGGTTGTGATTATCTGATTTCCAATGGATTCATTTTGTTCGTAAATTGAACGTATCCCTTTTTCTATCATGACTCCTGCTGATGCATACACTCCAAATTTTTTACTATTTAAAATTGTAGTTTGAGCAGCAAGGGGAATCCCCAAATAATGCAAATTCAGGGTAGCCGTAGTGTTTCTACTCTTGAAATTACTTTGTAAATAAGTATATATAATTCCACTTTGAATGCTAATGGTTCTTGAAAGCTTTTTATTGACTTTAAGCCCAGCACTCAGCGGCGCATTGTAGCTTTTGTCAGGGAAATCAGCTGGTGTAAGTATCGACGTATTGATAGTTGGGGCACGGACAATACCGTATTTCTGAGCAACCACATTTACTGGGCTTGAAATTTGATTGGTCGATGACCCATTGCTTGAACCCACAGCAGCTATCAATCCCCAACCGCCATCGTCCGATATTTGTAATGGATTGTTCCATTCAGGAATCTCTGAATCGATACTTGCTAATTTGTTTTCGTCGATAATTTGCTTTTGAATTTCTACTGATTTGTTTTCTGAACTTTTATTTTCAACTATATCGTTGTTAATTAATTTATTAACAGGCTCAGTCTTCTGCATTAAATCTTTCTCGATGATGTTCAATTCTGATTCTGTAACGATAATTTGAGTTTGATTAGTAGTTACTTGTTTGTTGGTAAATTTCTTGCTTTGAGTTTTAAATTTCGTTTCTTGTTTCAGATCAATTGGTTTTGCAGTCTGAGTTAAATTAGTTTGTTCTTGTTGTACGTCTTTTGTTTCAATGGTTTTATTTTCGGCCATTTGTTTCTCATTTAATTGCTCATTAAATGGCGATAAAACAAATAATAGAACCAAAATGCCCGCAGCAATGCCCCCCAAATACCAGCCCCAAAGCGGAATGATGCGTTTGGTTTGCTTTGCTTTCAACTCAGCTTGTATGGCATCCCAAGCCATATCATCCACCGGAAGCGTATGATTTACAACTTTTTGCCGGATTATTTGGCTAAAATTGTCGGTTTCTTTATTATTTATATTGTTCTGCATATCCATTTCCGTGAAGTAATAAAATTTTTTGTTGAAGGATTTTCCTTGCTCTCATAAATTGCGATCGGGAAGTAGCTTCGGTTATTCGGAGCATGTCAGCAATTTCAGCATGATTATATCCTTCGATAGCGTAAAGGTTAAAGATGGTTCGGTAGCCATCGGCAAGTGAAGCAATACAGTCCATTATGTCGTCGGCCGACATTTTTTGAATGGCTGTTTCATCGTAATTCTCAATAAAATTCTCAATATCATCTATGTTTGCACTTTGCTTCAAAGCATCATTGCGGCGGAGGTATTCTAAAGCTGTCGTTACAAAAATTCGACGTGCCCAACCACCAAAAGCTCCTGTTCCAGAATAAGTATCAATCTTGCTGAATAATTTAATGAAACCGTCTTGCAGTATGTCCTGTGCTGTATCTCTGTCAGTTACATACCTAACACAAACGCTCATCATAGTTGCTGCAAAGCGGTCGTAAATCGCACGTTGCGCCCACGACTTACCTTCAATACATCCGGCAATCAATTCCTGTTCGTCAGTATTATTATTGACACTCATTCTTTATCAAGATGATAATTTCGTTCAATCTGTTGCATCAGTTGGAAAATATTATTTTTCATAATGCAATTTCAATATAAACTGGCCAATGGTCCGATACTTTTTTTGATTTGAAATAACGAAATACTTCCCATTTTTTAATTTTGGAATAAAGCGATTCAGTTACAACAAAACGATCGTAAGCACATTGATTTTTGGAAAGGTTGGTTTTTGCAGAATCGGGTATAATCCAGTAATAGGGCTGCTTCCTGATGGAAAGTTGATCGAGTTTAGTTGGGTTTGCATAGGTACAAGAGGCATTGAAATCGCCACAGAAAATGATGTTCCCTGCATTTGAAAATCTCGAAGGAAACCAAGCAGCCACATGCACCAAAGCGTCAATTTCCTCAATGGCAAACTCAGGCGCAGTATGAATTGTAGAAAGTAAAAAACTTACTCCACTCTTTTTATTCATAAACTGAGCTGTAAAAGGTTCACGCTGAAAATAGTCGTTTTTACTGTCGTTGTACAAAGCTGTATCCACTAATTGCACTAAATCTGGTCTGTAATAAAAAGCATATTGCTCTCTGCTGCTTTGGTCGTTGCTTTCTCTGCCAGTGCGATTGCTGCAAACCATTGCATATTTTATTTGCTCGTTTCGGTTAATTGATTCCAAGAAAAGTCCAGCGGTCTGATTACTAACATCCGACACTTCTTGCACGGCAATAATATCAAACGCTCTTATGATGGTAACTAGTGTGTCCATAATATCAGATTTAGCAAGCTTTGATTTGCCAAAATTCTGAATATTGAAAGTGGCAATTCTGAATGGATTGGATAGAGTTGTTGCAATTGGAGTCTGCTCAACTGTCGGTTTTGTTTGAACAGTTAGGGGCTTTTGGCTGCGACAAGCATAAAAGAATATGAAAAAAAGCACACACATAATTGAAAGTGCGATCAAGATTTTTAGTCTCATAGACATAGGAATATTCATTGTGAAAAAATAAGTAGAGTATTAAGCCACAAATTTACAAAAAAATAGCTTATCAATCTGTTGACAAGCTATTCTTATTATTTCAGTATAATATATTTGTTATTCTTCTACAACTTCCATTTTTTCGATTACATCGCCTTGACGAATGGCATCGATAACATCTAAGCCTTCATATACTTTTCCGAAACAGGTATGTTTACGATCAAGATGTGAAGTTTGGGCGCGACTATGACAGATAAAAAACTGTGATCCACCTGTGTCGCGACCTGCATGTGCCATCGAAAGTACGCCACGATCGTGATATTGATTGTCGCCATCAAGTTCGCATTTTATTTTGTAACCTGGTCCGCCTGCACCGTTTCCGTTCGGGCATCCACCTTGAATTACAAAATCATTAATTACACGGTGAAAAGTCAATCCGTTATAGAAACCTTTTTCAATCAGGTCGGTGAAGTTTTTT
>JBBSCW010000299.1:0-4207 GCA_038249855.1 Bacteroidales bacterium | reverse complement strand
GATTAGAAACATTGGCATTGCGCTACGAAAAAGCTACTGCCACTTGTGCTGAACTTGCTCGGAAACTACAGACAACCGAGGGAGTTGAAAGCGTAAATTACAATGGCTTGCAAGATAATAAATACCATGCAATTAGTCAATTGCAGTTCGGCAAAAATCCAGGCGCTATGTTTACGTTCAATCTAGCATCAAAAGAAGAATGTTACATATTTATGAATAAATTGAAAGTGGTGAAACGAGCTACTAATTTGTTCGATAACAAAACTTTGGCTATTCATCCTGCTTCTACGATTTATGGTAATTTCTCCGAAGAACTACGCAAGCAAATGAATATATCCGACAAAACTATCAGAATATCTATTGGTCTTGAAGACTTTGATACTTTGTATGCTGATTTTGTGCAAGCGAACATGAAGGCTGAGGCAAAGGCTGAGGCAAAATAGGAGATAGGAAGGCTGAGGCAAAAACAAGGAAACAAGTAAACGAGGGAAAAAAATAGGCATAGGCTAAGGCACAGGCAAAATAGGTAAGAAAATGCCCATAGGATAATTTGCCAATTCGCCAAAGCATTGCACACTACGTCTTGTCACCTTTCTCTTGTGGAGAAAGGGCTAGGGATAGAGCTTGCCTGCGGCAGGCAGGGTCAACTCTTTTAACACTGAACGCTAAACACTGAACACTAAATAATACAAAAAACAAGCTCAAAATTCGATGTGAATCTTGAGCTTGAAGTGCAAAACATAAAACATATAGTCAAGGTTTTATTCTTTCCATTTTTTTACGATGTTGATAAACATCATTCGGTATTCATAAGGATCAAAACTGTGAGCAGCATTGGCTAAATCAAGAACCATCTGTTTTGAAGCTGTGCCTTTGAATTCCGATTGTTTCATAATTAATCCAAAAGAAGTTATAGCTGCTGCGAAACGCATATTTTCCGAAGACGAACTGATAGCTTTTGGTATAGAATTAACTTCATGTTGCAGCAATCGACTTTCGGTTTCATTTGGTTTTTTGTACCTGAAATCAAATTGTGCAAATTTCCCTGCGGATAAGTTAGTGGTTAATATCACTTCGTAAAGTGCTGTAATTGTTTGCGATGACCCAATTTCACCAGCATCTTTCGTATCATTTACAAAATCTTCATTCTTCAATGCACGATTTTCGTACCCAATGAGTCGATAAGAAGCTACTTTATCAGGATTAAATGTGATTTGTATCTTGGAATCTTTGGCTACGGTATAGAATTTAGCCTTTTCGTTGATAAATATTTTAACCAATTCATCTGCATTATCAATATATTCGTAATTTCCATTGCCATTATTGGCTATTTGTTCCATCATGTGATCATTCAAATTTCCCGAACCCACACCCAAAGCAGTTAAATAAACACCACTTTCACGTTTTTTCTCAATCAGTTTTATTAAATCCTCAGTAGAACTTGTTCCAACATTAAAATCGCCATCCGAACCAATGATAATGCGATTATTTCCTTCTTTGATGAAATTCTCTTCGGCAATCTCGTAAGCCGTGATAAGACCTTGTGCACCAGCAGTTGATCCACCCGCACCCAATTTATCAATAGCTTTTTTAATTTTTGATTTTTCACTTCCTGAAGTTGATTGTAGCAAAACTGCTGCACTTCCGGCATAAGTAACTATGGCAACTCTATCATTGTCAGTTAGTTCGTCAGTCATCAATTTAAAACCAGCTTTTAATACGTCCAACTTATCAGGGGTACTCATCGATCCGGATACATCAATCAAAAAAACATAATTTGAGTTTTTCATCTCGCCTGCTGTCAGTGTTCTACCTTTCATACCAATGCGAATTAAGTGGTGATTAGCATTCCACGGACAAACAGCAATCTCAGAATTGAGAGCGACATTTTCGGTAGCGGTAGGTTCAGCATAATCGAAAGTAAAATAATTGATAAACTCTTCGATGCGAACTGCTTCTTTTGGAGGCGTTTGTCCCAAATACATAAATCGACGCATATTGGCAAACGCACCACCATCGGCATCGACCGAAAAAGTTGAAACGGGTTCTTTGGCAACTTCTAAGAAAGGATTTTCAGCCAAATCTTTGTACTTTTCGGTCTGCGCTTCTTCGGTATAACCAAAATTCTTATCGTAGGACAAGCCCTCATTATAATAATCTGATTTTTCGCAAGCGATAAAAAATACTCCAATGAGCAAAACAATGATGAATTTAAAATAGGTTTTCATAGTCAAGTATTTAATTTGTGTTTATAAGATTAAGGTATTTCGTCTTTTTCTAACATAGCCATGATGATAACTAATACTAAAATGTTGCAAGCGATAAAAAAATTTATTAGGTTTTGTAGAAAAAAAAATCTGTTAGTTAAATCATAAGATGTTTTATTGTTTTTGTATTTACCTTTGTCAAAAATTTCTAACAAGAAAAATCATACTATAAGCTATTCGTTTTTTTGACTTCAACGAACAATTCTACTTACATTATGTTTTTTCTAACAATCATCAACAATCAAATATGTCACAATTGCCTGCCTCTTCACACGAATTAGCCACAGAAGATATTCGTAAACTAATTTGGAAATATTCTTTGCCAGCAATGGTGGGCACAGTTGTGATGTCGCTATACAATATTGTCGACCGTATTTTTATCGGGCAAGGCGTTGGGCCACTGGCCATTTCAGGATTGTCGTTAGCATTCCCATTTATGATAATTCTAATGGCTTTCGGCATGTTGATTGGTGCAGGTTCAGCTTCGCGTATCTCCATTACTTTAGGTGAAAATGACAAAGATAAAGCTGAGAAAATTCTTGGAAATGCAGTTGTACTTACCTTTATAATATCGGGAGCTGCCATTATACTTTCATTGATTTTTATGAAGGATCTATTGTTCATGTTTGGTGGAACTGCTAACACCATTCAATACGCATCCGACTACATGATAATTATCATTCCTGGTGGCATCTTCACTGCTTTGTATTTTGGTTTAAATAATATATTACGGGCATCGGGAAATCCAAAATCGGCCATGTTCAATATCCTCTTGGGAGCAATTGTGAATATTATTCTCGACCCAATTTTTATATTCGTTTTCGATTGGGGCATTCAAGGAGCTGCTATTGCCACTGTCATCTCTTATTTCATTGGAACACTGAATGTTGCATCTCACTTTATTTATCGAGATAGTCAGTTGAGATTTCATACTCGTAATTTCAAGCTACAAAAAGACATCGTTTATTCCATTTTAAGTATAGGAATGTCGCCTTTCAGTATGCAAATTGGTACAAGTTTGGTGGTAATTCTTATCAACGGTACTTTGCTAAAATACGGGGGCGATTTGGCTATTGGGGCTTATGGAATTATTAACAGCGTTAACATGATGGTAGTGATGTTTATCATTGGACTAAATCAAGGAACACAACCCATTATTGGCTATAATTACGGAGCTCGGAATTTTCCACGTATGTTTACTACATTGAAAACAGCAGCTGTTATCGGGACAATTTTTACAACGGTTGGATTCGTTATGGGCATGTTTTTCCCACGACCCATAGTTTCGGTTTTTACAAGCGACTTAGAATTGCAACAAATTTCGGCAGTTGCCTTGCGTATTTCGGTTATTATGTTTCCTATCATTGGTTTTCAGGTGGTTGTATCAAATTTCTTTCAGTCAATCGGTGAAGCCAAATTATCCATATTTTTAAGTCTTACTCGCCAATTTATATTTTTCATACCCGCACTTTTTATACTTCCAACATTTTTTGGTTTAGAGGGAACTTGGGCCGTAATGCCACTCTCCGATGGCTTATCAGCAGTAGTTTCGTCCATCACATTTCTTGTTTTTTACAAAAAATTTAAGAATACCGAGATGATGATTTCATAATAATCTGTTTTTTGTTCATAATTCGATAAATACTTTTGTCAAAATTGTTAGAAAATTATTGAAATGCAGCTATGAATTTCATTAGTTTTTTGTACCTTTGCACCCTAATTTTTGTAAAGTAAACATATTGTCTAACCCTACTAATTTATTAGTAATTAAAAAACAAATTTTCTGTAATGGAAGAGAACAAAAACACTCCGGAAGAAGTAATTCCAACCGTAGAAGAAACAGTAACAGAGCAAACCAATGAAGTTGTAGAAACTCCTGTTGTAGCAGAAGAAGCAACAGTTGTGGAAGAAACACCAGTTGTGGAAGAAACACCAGTTGT
>JBBSCW010000298.1:0-4215 GCA_038249855.1 Bacteroidales bacterium | reverse complement strand
GTTAATATAATATATAGATTTATTTAAACGATTTCTATCAATTCCACTTCAAAAATCAAAGTAGTATGTGGACCAATATCTTTTCCAGCACCTTGAGCTCCATAGGCCAAGTCGGAAGGAATAAAAAGTTTCCATTTTGAATCTACTGGCATTAATTGTAGGGCTTCTACCCAACCTCTTATTACTTGAGTAACTCCAAATATAGCAGGTTCGCCACGTTGTACAGAACTGTCGAAAACTTTTCCGTCGAGTAAAGTTCCATGATAATGAACTTTTACGGTATCGCCAGCTTTTGGTTTTGCTCCTTTTCCTTCGGTAAGTACTTCGTATTGAAGTCCACTCGCAAGGGTTACAACCCCTTCTTTTTGTGCGTTTTGAGTTAAAAAATCTTTTCCTTGTTGAATTGCTCCTTCCGTAGCCTTGCTTTGTAAAGCTTCAAAAAACTCACTAATTATAGATTGAGCTTCCTGATAAGAAATTTCAGGTTCATTCTTTTCCAATACATCTTGTATTCCTTTGGCAAGTTTCTGAATGTCAAGTTTATCTATTCCACTACTCAACAGATTGTTGCCTAAGCTTAAACCCAAGGCGTAACTAATTTTTTCCATATCAATAAATAATCTCTTAACCCGCTTTGGGAGTTTTTTTAATTTGAGCTGATTACTAACCCTCTATCGCTATTAAAAAGGCTTTTGAAAAACGACTGCAAAGATAGCTGATTAGTTGGATTATACGATGTTAATTTATCGAAATTATCTATTTGATATTACAATTGGATGTTTTTGTTGTACTTTATGACCTGTAGTTGGGTTAAATGCTTCAAAAAACAGCACATAAATTCCCGATTTTGCTATCTGATCCTTGTCGGTTTTTCCATCCCAAGTGAAAAACCCTTCAGTTGATAATAATTTACCGACTGCCAATTCGTAGGTTTTTACTCCTACCGCATTCAATATTAGTAATGTGGCTACATATCCATTGTCGGGTAGAGCGTACCGAATAAAGCAAAAATCATCGATACCGTCATTGTCTGGTGAGAAGGCAGTAGGTTCTATTTTTATTATTTTATCGGTATTGCTGTCTTCTATCTCTCTGAATTGCGAGTTTTTAAATCCTGGCGTTCCGTAATTAAATTCTGATGCCGCTGAATGCCACGATGCTTTATCTTGAGTAGGGAGAGTTGGATTGATTCGTTCCAATGCAACGCCTTTGGGATTCTTTATCAATAAATGATGCCATTTTACATTGTAAGTAAACTCATCCAATAGGGTATCTTTCTCCGCATTGCAAATCACCAAAGTAGAAGATTCATTGTTTAGACTAGACCATGACATTTTAATTAAATTCAATTCTTCACTTAAATGATAGTATTTTCTCAACGAATCAGGATCTACACATAAAGCTGCAAATTCATTTGGAATTAATAATATCTCGCTGGATATTTTCGATCCAGTATTTAACTCACCATTTGTTTTTCGGGTAGTCAGCGTTAATCCTTTCAAATTGATATTTTTTTTCGATTTATTGTAAATCTCAACATATTCAACTGAATTCTCAGGCTGCTCAAACATTACTTCGTTGATAATTAAATCGTTTACTTCCCAACTTTCAGGAATTCCAGTCTTTTGAGTCGGTTTGACCAAGGAGTTTCCTGATAAATCCTTTAATCCTTCACATACAACTGTATATAGTATCCCTTTTTCAAAGTTAGTCTTAAACTTTAATGTAGCCGATTTACCATCTGGATCTATTATCAGGTTTTCAGGCTTACCTATCCCTTGATCTACATTTATCACAGCACGACTGAAATCCATTTTTTCAGAAAATCGCATATACAATGCATTGGGAGGAACGATTTTCACTAATGCCCATTCGGGAGCTTTTTCATCAGTAGCTTTATCACCACTTACTAACACATCATCGAAATAATAGGCTGAACCTGTTGTGCTACTATTTGAATAGTTTAATCCAAAATAAGAAGAAGTATTTACTACATTATTCATAGTTTTGCCTTCCAAAACATACACAGATTCCGTTGGTAATTTGCTGTATAACTCAAAGTTTCCCACTAAATCACGCAGTACTTTTATCCTAATTTCAACTGTGCTGCCATCGGTTCGTTTATTTATTCCATCTATAATTTTGGTTTTTTTGACCCCTTGTTGCAAATATAGTGATACTTCATCATCTGTACCGCCAATTTGAACATAATAACCATTGCAACCGTTTATTAAGTCATTATTATCGCTCACAATATATATTGCAGCATAATTAGATGATGAAGTAGTGTAATTGATTTTTACCCAACACTCCCAACTGGCATTATTAATAGATTCCGAGGCTGTAAAAAGCCACGAATTTGAAGTAGTTAGTGCTTTGGATTGAAGTTGACCAGTAGGATTTACGAAGAAGTTCAACTCCGTACCTGTCCAACTTGGTTGTAGGTTAAAATTCCCATCGCTAAAATCTTCGCGAAACTGAGAATGTGCATAAATTGAAACAATAATTAGAAAAAACAAGACTTTTGCTTTCATATTGTTGCTGTTTCTACTAAAATGAATTACTTTTGCAGTCCGAAAGAAAAACCGCCCTTTTGATTTTTTTTTGTGGGTTTTTCAATTGAGATACAAATATATATATAATTTTTTTACAAATGTATTTACAAATAAAATCATTTGTAAAATAATAAGTTTCAACCTCACTCTTAATTCCCTCCACGATAGCTATCGGGATAGGGATTATGGGTATTTAATTTTTTATAACAATGAGAGTAGCAATTGTAGGTACCAGTGGTGCCGTTGGCCAGGAGTTTTTGCGTGTGTTGGCCGAACGCAATTTCCCATTGACTGAATTGAGCCTTTTTGGTTCTTTGCGCAGTGCGGGTAGTGTTTACGATTTCAAAGGTGAGAAACTTACCGTGAAAGAGCTTAAACATGGCGATGATTTTAAAGGAATTGATATCGTATTTACCTCAGCAGGTGCAAGTATTTCTAAAGAATATGCAGCCGACATTACTAAGTTTGGTGCTGTTATGATTGATAATTCATCGGCTTTTCGCATGGAATCTGATATCCCTTTGGTTGTTCCCGAGGTGAATGCAGCCGATGCTAAAAATCGTCCACGCGGTATTATTTCAAATCCCAATTGTACAACTATTCAAATGGTTGTAACTTTGAAAGCAATTGAAAACCTATCACATATCAAACGAGTTCATGTATCGACTTATCAAGCAGCTTCGGGTGCTGGTGCAGCCGCTATGGACGAATTAGAATTGCAATACAAACAGGTTATTGCAGGCGAAGAGGTTACTGTTGATAAATTTGCATACCAATTAGCATATAATCTTATTCCTCAAATTGATGTGTTTACCGATAATGGTTACACTAAAGAGGAAATGAAAATGTACCACGAAACTCAAAAAATCATGCATTCCGATATTGAAGTGAGTGCTATGTGTGTGCGAGTTCCTGCATTACGTGCACACTCCGAAAGTATTTGGGCCGAAACTGAACGTCCATTAACGGTCGAAGAGGTTCGTGCTGGGTTTATTGCTGCACCAGGTATAGACGTAATTGACAATCCTGCTGAGAAGAAATATCCAATGCCTTTGTTCTTGTCTGGAAAAGATCCCGTTCATGTGGGACGAATCCGTAAGGATATATCTAATCCTAATGGAATTACATTCTGGAGCGTAAGCGATCAGATAAAAAAAGGAGCTGCTTTAAATGCGGTACAAATTGCTGAATACCTTATTGCCGAAGGCGACATCAAGTAATTATAGTCTGCATTACATAATTATAGTTCAAACCCTGCTCATAGAAATGAGTAGGGTTTTTTTAGTTTTAACTGTAACGCAATTAACTGAAGAGAATTATTCCATAAGTGCTACATACAAACGGTTTGACTTAGTTTTTATGATCTCCTTTATTCCTTTTATTTACTTAAAGCTTACATATTAACTAACATTTCGGAGATGATAAACTATTCAATATCAATTGAATAACAAATAATGTAAAATACGCCAAAATGCTTATATTCAGCTAATTAGACATTTTGAGATATTGCAAATATTTATTCAATTAACTGATGTTGAGATAATTAAAAACATATTTCTCAAAACAAAGGAAATGTTGTACTTATTAAGAATTTATTATCTACGGTTGTAAAATTGATTAATTGGCAAAATGAATTACTGTAAAGCTACATGTTGTATAT
>JBBSCW010000297.1:0-4263 GCA_038249855.1 Bacteroidales bacterium | reverse complement strand
CTTTGACAAAAGAGTTTCAACAATAAAAGAAGAGCTTCAAATTATTACGCCGCCCTGCTGACCTTGTCGAGTAGAAGAATTTGACGAACCAGCTAGCAGCCAACGATTGGGTATTGCTGCAGGCAGGGAATTCATTGCTCGTCAAGCCCTGGAACTGAAGCCGATTGAAAAACTAAAGTACAAGATTACAAAAAAAAGCCCAACAGAATTCCGTCCGCCGGAACTGCTGCTGATAGTGAACCGCAGCCGAAGATAACAACGTCAAGCCCTGCTTGCAGCAATACTTTTGTTGTATGCAGTTTTATTCAAATTTCGCTTCCCTAATTATATATTCAGCTTCATTTGCTAATGCTTTTGTGTCCTCATTGGTAGTCCATAAAAAAAGCCTGTACACATTATTATCTTTTGCAAAAAAATATTCAAAATTTGAAGTGGTAATATCTGTTATCTTATTTACAACTTGGTACGATATTTTATAAGCATTTATTGTCCCACACTTTACTTCTGTAGGTTTATAAAAAGATGTTTTCAATTTGCTTTTAAGGTCTAACTTAATATTTCTAAGATTTGTGGTGTCGAATTTGGTTTCTTTGTACAAAACACATATCGTTGAATAAAAAGGTTGAACGTAAGTGTGAGCAGCGTACAAAATAGTTGGCTTTCGATTGTTAAATTTATGTGTTGAATACTGTATAAAACTTTTATTAATGTCTCTGAAATATTTTGTCTTAAACGATTGAAATTTATAATCACCTAAAAGCGGTAAATGCAAAAAAGGTTTTTCTTGTTCGTAATAATAGATTGATTTGTCGTCACTTAACTTAACCAAATAATTATTTGTCTTTGTCAAACTGCAAGATGAAAAAATTGCAGCAAATAAAATTAATACGATTTTCATATAGGAAAGATGAGGTTTTTTATTTTTTGCAAGTGCAAATAACATTTTACTATTCAAATATTTTCTTTTTGTTAGTAATGAACTGTCGCACAAAAATTGCATACAACGATCACGGCTTGCTGCTGTGCTGGCATTTGAAAAACTGTCAGCCCGGCAACCGAAGCCGATTAGAACTTTTGATGATTAAATTTAGTACAAATTACCATTAAAAAACGGTCAAGCCGAAGCTGAAGATGAAAAGTTGATGAAGCCGATGTTACAACTGTCCAGCCGGCATAGCAGCAAACCGCTTGTTGTAAGTAGTGCATTCACATTTGTGAAACATTTAAAATTAAGAATGTGTATATTCTGTATTCTTCTTTATTAATTTTTATAATTTGGTTAGTAAAATATTTCTTGGTAGAGTTAAACCGGAAGGTGGTACTGTATTACCATTGCCATAAACTCTGAGACCCTTATGTTCTGTCAGGCGCCAAGAAAGTTGATTTTGAGCAGTATTAATGGTGAGTGAAAGTTCACAATCTTTATTTCTTGTAATGTCTTTAAAGAAACATTTTGCCGTAATAGGAACCTCATTTGTACCTCCTAAAATTGTTTGAGCTTCAACATCATTTAGATGATTGTATGAACTCTCTATAACTAAACTCCCTCTTTTATATAGATGCCAGCCTACTAAACGATCTGCGTAAAACCCACCGCTAATGGGATAATAAATTGGTTTGGTTGCAAGATATATTTTGACAGTATCTATCCCACTTGTCCACATCCATGTACCATGGAATGCCCCCATTGTAGTGTTTGTCGTATATGACCCAGGAGGAGGGATCTGAGCATTTAAATTTTGTAATGAGCCAAAATAAAGGCTTAATAATATGATTACTTTTAAAATTTTCATTTTGTATATATTTGGTAAAATTAGTAATTTCTTAATTCCTCGATGCAAGGTATTGTTATAACATTGTTATTACTATCTAAAACTTTAGATTTCCATTCTGTAAATGTTGAATTACCGCTAAATAATTTTAATCCTGAACCACTATTAGTTTTTAAATATTGCAATAGTTTTTTTTCATTTAATTCATTTGAGTTTAATGCACTTATGCCAATAAGTGGACTTTCGTATAAATCTTGAAATAACCTAAAATCTCCCTCCGTAAGCTTTTGCGCCCAACTTCTGAATTTTGTTAGATTTTCAATTTTTAAAAGATATTGGGTACCGTTTTTTGTTACAAGTGCGAGTGTAAATGAAGTGGGATTGTTAACATTTCCACGGTTAAATGTTTCACACATGGTCCATAAATCATCTGGGCTAAAAACGGATAAACCCCTTGTACTGTCTGTATTGGTATTGAAATGACAATGTGCTATACAGTCTAGCATATAATTATTACTAAAATCACCTAAGCTAAGGTGATTTTCACGACCAGATATTAAACCATGCGGTGTATTTCCAAATACGCCTGCATTATCCTTAAACATCAAATAGCCGTATTCCTTATTGCTGTTTGTTGAGTCCTTTAACTCTTGCATATAACTAATGAATGACGGGCTATTTTGTAACAATAAAATATCTAAACAGGGATTTAGAATGGTATCTCGAATTGGTGGATTAGGAGGCGTTTCATTATCACATGGGTCATCAATAGGTATAAAACTATACCAAAATGGATCTGTGCAATCTGGGGGCTCTGGACAATCTGTGCATCCACCACCACCATCACCTGGACCAGGCCCTCCTGGATTATCAGGATCGCAATTTGGCCATTGATAGCAATGCTCCCTCCAGCAGAACGGGGCCTCCATATTATTTATAAGTGTAGTATCATTAAGGTCTTTTGTTAATGTTGGGATACACATCTCATACTCATACCAACAATCGGTACAATCATCCTGCATCGCACTAGCTAAATTGTTGGGAATTTCAATATTCGAGAAATTATTATCATTCAATTTATTTAGTAATGCGAGGTAAGATTTTGCTCTACTTAAATTTATGTCAACGTAAGAATATTCAAGCGTCGTGTTGTTAATACTACTTTGTCGATGAAGTTCAAAAAATACCTTATTATCCATACGAATAGAAGCACCAATGAATGTGGTTATTTCATTATTCTTAATCGTTGGAATAATTAATGTCACAAAGTCATTTTTTGAATTTCTCAATCTAATAACCTTATCCCATTGAGGTAAACCATGCCATTCAACAAACTCGTATGCGAAATTATTTTTCAGCAACTGCCTTCGAAAATCTTTAATAATCACATTCAGTTCAGCTGAACAATTTTCCGGTACTTTTAAAAAGGAATCTATACTTATTTCTTGCTCTACATAATTAACTTGGTCTATTTTTGTGCATGAAACTAAAATACAAATAGTGCTAAAAGTACCAATGGTAAAAGTTTTAAGGGCTGAATGGATTTTTAGAAGCATAAGTTTTGAGTTTAAGTTTTGGTATGTGAAAGAGCTGAGCTGCATTACTTACAACGGACACGGCTTGGCGATGTGGCGGCATTTGAAAATCGTCAGCCCGTAACCGCTGCTAAATTTATAAATAAAAGTTCATTGTTTATTCTATTGCTCGATGTTATTCGTCGGCTGGAACTGAAGCCAAATAGCGAACAAAAAGTTGAGCATATATTCGTCGACCCGCCATATTGCCAAACCGCCTGTTGGCAGAAGTATTTATAATGAAACTCTTCCAATTTTCGATAGATTATGAAATCGAGCTTCAATGGAAGGGGTCGATAAAAGGAGTTGGCTAATTACAACCAACTCCTTAAAAATGGATTTTTGTCTAACTTTTTTTCGATTTAAAAAACTTGTAAATCAAGTAGCCTATAGTTATTAACACTATAGCGGAGACTATAAACCAAAAGATAATTCCGGGTTCAAAATTTGTTATTTCCATAATTTTAAATTTCACTAATTGATGTAATAGAGCCAGTATTCTTATTTAATTTAACCCTATAGTGTTTTGCATCTTTGTATACCGTTCCAATGCCTTCTACAAAAACATTGTAATTGATATATCCATAAACATCTACGATTATTTCTGTTGCATTTGTACTTACATCTGAATGATCATGCGACCACGACCATGAAAATGTTACCCCCCAGTCAGAGGATGTAACTTGACTTGTCGCAGTCGACCAAGTCGTTCCACTTTTAGATAAACTAATACTAATATCTACGTATCCTCTTAGCCAACCCCTTCATTTTTTATTAATAGTTCAACATAATTTTGCGGCAGCAGTTCTTCTATAGCATTTATTTTATGGTCGTTGATGTTTTCAAAGACATAGGTAAGCCATTGGATAGGATTTACATTGTGCAGTTTGCAGGTTGCAAATAAACTGTATAGCATT
>JBBSCW010000296.1:0-4324 GCA_038249855.1 Bacteroidales bacterium | reverse complement strand
GAAACCACAAAGTACCCAAATAATACCATTGCTCGACACAACAGTCTCGACAAATTTTCCACCCGATGCAAGACCCACACTGGCCAAGAAAAGCGTAATACCAATTTCGCGCAACATCAAGTTGGCACTTTGGGTAGTATACGTAATTAACTTCAATTTGAAACCAAAACGACCTATCAAAATGGCTATAACCAACGGTCCACCAGCCAATCCAAGTTTAACGGGCATCGGCATTCCCGGAACAAACACAGGAATACTTCCAAAAATAATCCCTAGGAAAATTCCGATAAAGATAGTTATAATATGAGGTTCATCCAAACGTTTCAAAGTATTTCCAAGCATGGCTTCCACCCGTTTAATCGATTCCGGTGGACCAACTACCACGACCCTATCACCCACTTGCAACACCAAATCGGGATTAGCCAATAAGTCGAAACCTGAACGAACAATTCGGGTACAATTCACATTCACCGAACGTAATTTCAAAGATGCCAGCGTTTTACCATTAATCACTCCACGGGTGATAACAATACGACGCGAAATCATTTTATTTTCGGATTCTTTCCAATCGAATTCGGAAATTTCACCAATAAGAGCAACAATCGCGTCAGCATCAGCTTCGGTAGTTACTATCAGTAGTAAATCGCCTTTTTTTATAATTGTATTTCCATTAGGGACAGTAAAAGCATTGTCACTAAAAATACGAGAAACAACAAATTGTCGTCTAATTAATTTCCGTATTTGTGATAAGTTTTTGTTGTCCACCGCCTTGGATTGCACCTCAACAGTAATTAGTTTAGGAGTTTCAGCTACATTACTTGCAGCTTTCAACTGCTCAGCTTCTTTATCGAAACTTACTTTAAAAACTACACGTATTAATATCAATGAAAGGATAATTCCCACAACACCAAGCGGATAAGCCACAGCATAACCAAGTGCAATTTGAGGAATTTCAGCAATTTGACCTGCATCGTGCAACTGGCGTAGCGCTTCCTGGGCAGCACCAAGTCCGGGCGTATTGGTTACAGCACCCGACATAATTCCAACAAACATAGGCATCGGAATACTTCCACCAAAGGCGTAAAACAAACCAATGGTAGTAGCCGCTCCCAGCAAAACCACCGACCCAGCCAACATATTCAATTTCATTCCACCTTCTTTGAACGAAGAGAAAAAACCTGGACCAACCTGTAAACCAATTGAGAATATAAAGAGAATTAATCCAAATTCTCGAATGAAATGTAGCACTTCTCCATCTACTGTAAAGCCCAAATGACCCACTAAAATACCTACAAACAAGACGAATGTAACTCCTAGCGAAATCCCCAAAATTTTAATCTTACCCATCAACACACCGAGAGCAATCACAAGCGAGTAAATTAAAATTATATGGGCAATGCCTTCGCCATAAAAAAGAGAACTAAGCCACTCCATAATTTATTTAATATATTGATTAATATCGTTTTAACGAATCTAAAAAACGCTTTTAAAACCGACCGCAAAGGTACAAACATTATTTTGATTGACCTTTGATTATTTAAAGAAAAAATTATTTAATCAAAAGTCACCAAAATTGGATTTTCTTTTCCGAATAAAATCAACTATTTTTGTAGCCGTAATCAATAATTCACCTAAGATAAGAAACTATATGTCAGCCATCATAAACAATAAAATAAATAAGCGAAAAGTCCTGTTTATAGATAGAGACGGAACTATAATTGCAGAGCCGACCGTAACTTTCCAAGTGGACAGGGTGGATCAAATTGAATTTCTGCCAGCAGCATTGCGTAATCTTTATTTTATACGAAAGAAACTCGATTTTGAATGGGCGTTGGTAACCAATCAGGATGGATTAGACACCCCTGTTTATCCTCAGGAAAATTTCGATGCTGTTCAAAAAATGTTTTTACAGATTCTAAAAAATGAAGATATTGAATTTGATAAAATCTTTATTGATAAGTCGTTTCCAGAAGATAATTTAGCCACACGCAAGCCAGGAATTGGAATGTTGACCGAGTATTTCAGTGAAAATTACGATTTAGCAGGTTCTTATGTGATTGGTGACCGAATTACAGATGTAGAATTGGCTAAGAATCTAGGTTGTAAAGCAATTTTCATCAGCAAAGACAACCAAATAATTGAAGAAAAAGGACTTGCCAAATACTGTGCTTTGCAAACAACGAATTGGGACGCAATTGCTGAGTTTCTATTCGCTGGCGAACGAAAAGTAACTATTAAACGGACTACCAAGGAAACAGATATATTTATCGAACTAAATTTAGATGGTTCGGGAAAGTGCGAAATTAATACTGGCTTGAAATTTTTCGATCACATGCTCGAACAAATTGGAAAGCATTCTGGAAGCGACTTGACCATACAAGTAAAAGGCGATTTGCAAGTGGACGAACATCATACCATTGAAGATACTGCCATCGCATTGGGCGAGGCATTTGCGAAAGCAATTGGCGACAAACGAGGGATTGAGCGATATGGCTATTATTTACCCATGGACGATTGTTTGTGCTCGGTTGCATTGGACTTTGGTGGACGTGCTTGGTTGGTATTCGATGCCGAGTTCAAAAAAGAGTATATTGGCGACTTGCCCACTGATATGATTTATCATTTTTTCAAATCACTTAGCGATGCGGCTCGTATGAATTTGAATATAAAAGCCGATGGAAATAATGAACATCATAAATTAGAAGGAATTTTCAAAGCATTAGCAAAATCAATAAAAATGGCTGTAAAGCGCGATATCTATCAGTATGAGTTGCCGAGTACGAAGGGAGTTTTGTAAAAAGATATTTTGAATTTCCCTATACAATAAATACAATGATCGGCTGAACTTCTTTAAAGAAATTCAGCCGATTGTTTTTAAGAAATACGTCATTTTTAATGAAGATAATTCTATTATAATGCAGAGAATTAAACAGAGCCATTATATAAATCCCATATTGGAAAACACATTTCGTAATCATTCCATATTATATCACCATAATTTAGGGTAAAGCTTTTAAACAATTGTTTATCAATATATTTCTTTGACATGGGATTCCGTGCATTTTTCAAAAAATTTGAGAAATCGATTGTCCTTTCAACTCCATCGGAGAAGGAAAATTGGATACTATATTCTCCAATATTTGGCTTTAATGATTGAAATGATGTTATTTTTCATAACACAAATGATATTATAACTTTAAATGCACTTGCTGAAGCTCTCTTGCATTAACTCTTAATACTTTGTTGTTCTTCGAAATAACTAATTCTCCATTTACTTTTTGAGTATCAACCAATAGTTTATTATAGGACTTTTCTATTCCTTTGAGAATATTTGTCCGCATTTGGTTTAATTCTTCTGTTGTCATAATGCTAGTATTTGTTGGTAAATTAGAGTGTCTGTAATGCTAATATTTTCTATCTTATGGCCTTCAGCTATAACACTAAAAGGTGAATTAGAGTTGTCAATTATCATCCAATAATTACAAATTGGTTGATATAACTCTATGAGATTATAAATGCCATTTTTGTATCTACAAAGAATTACATTTTCTGGTATGTTATGCCCACCTAAACGAACTCTTTCTTTTACACGTTCTTCGAGTTGAGCCAAAAATAAAGCAGTGTTACGTGATAACCTTTAGCTTGTGCATCCAAAACCGTTTTTGCATACGATTTGGTTGCTAAAGTCGTTTCAAAAGCAAAATCGGCATTTGAATCAAGCAATTCTTTTATGCGCTTCAACATGATACGACCTGCTTCAATAGCAACTTTTTCTGGCTGAAAAGGTGATAGCCCTTTTGCAATTTCATCCGCATTCACAAATTCTTTACACTGAAGCATTTCAGGCAATACAGTATAGGAAGCTGTAGTTTTCCCAGCTCCATTACAACCTGATATGATATAAAGATTTGGCATACTGTTTTTATCGAAACAAAGATAATACTATTTCTCACGTCAACAAACAGCATAAAAAAGGGTTATTTCTTTTTTTGAGGTGCTATTCTATTTATTATGATTCTGCATAAAGTTTTTTAAATTTATTAAGTTTTCAATTTTTTGTGTAGGTTTTCGTATTATTAATAAGGGAAAAAAGGGGAATTCATTTCTGCTACTAAGGGGCTACACATATTAGAAAACCCTTCTTTTTTATATTGAAACCCTTACTAGTACCCTGATTCCCATGAAGTCTGCCCTTATTTTCTTTGTATAATTATACTCTTTATAGATTTTGTAAATTCAAAATAATTTTTCATCACTCACTCTATTCATTGTAAAACCAATAACTAAAGTTCCACAAAATTTTTTTATAGCACCTCAAAAAAAG
>JBBSCW010000295.1:0-4331 GCA_038249855.1 Bacteroidales bacterium | reverse complement strand
TGTTTCTTCGGCAAATTTACAATTTTTGAAAGCAAATCACAACCAGAACAATAGCAGAATGCTTGTTAATAATGTTGTTTCTTCGGCAAATTTACAATTTTTGAAAGCAAATCACAACCATACATTACCGATTTTGCCTCGGGCTTTGGTTGTTTCTTCGGCAAATTTACAATTTTTGAAAGCAAATCACAACAAGAGATCCAATCCCGCCAATTCCCAGATTGTTGTTTCTTCGGCAAATTTACAATTTTTGAAAGTAAATTACAATATTTTCAATCAAACTTTTTCAAAGTTCTAAACTTTGGAGAAGTTAATCTGGATTGCTGCAAGATGCTTGTCCCCCAGCTAGCCTCGTTATTTGTCCAACCGCCAAAAATTCGCTACTTTTGCAATCAAAATATTTTACAATCTACACGATGAATATACTTCTACTCGGCTCGGGCGGTCGCGAACATGCCTTGGCCTGGAAAATAGCCCAAAGTCCAAAATTAACTCAGCTTTTTATTGCTCCAGGTAATCCTGGAACGGCTTCTTTGGGAACAAATTTAGAGATTGCTGCCGATAATTTTCTCGCCATTAAGACTGCCGTACTTAGCTATAATATCGATTTAGTGCTGGTTGGTCCCGAAGATCCTTTGGTGAAAGGTATTGTTGATTACTTTTTGCAAGATACTGAAATTAGTCACATTCCTGTGGTTGGTCCCGATAAGTTTGGTGCTCAATTGGAAGGAAGCAAAGATTTCTCGAAGCAATTTATGTTCCGCCACAATATTCCTACGGCGGGTTATTTGAGCGTAACACCCAGCAATCTTGAGGCTGGAATTGATTTCTTGAAAAGTCTGCCAACTCCTTATGTTTTGAAGGCCGATGGTTTGGCTGCTGGAAAAGGCGTGTTGATTTTGAATGATTTAGATGAAACCATTTCGGAATTGAAAGCGATGCTCGATGGTAAATTTGGAGCTGCTAGTAAAACGGTGGTAATCGAAGAATTTCTTTCGGGTATTGAGTGTTCTGTATTTGTAATAACCGATAGTAAAAACTATCAAATTCTCCCCGAAGCCAAAGATTACAAACGCATAGGCGAAGGCGATATAGGACTTAACACTGGAGGTATGGGTGCAGTTTCGCCTGTTCCGTTTGCCAATGCTGAATTTATGAATAAAGTGGAAGAACGGATTATCCGACCGACTGTCGAGGGTTTGTACAGCGAAGGCATCAATTATAAGGGCTTTATCTTTTTTGGATTAATCAAAGTGAATGGAGAACCTTACACCATTGAATATAATGCTCGCATGGGCGATCCTGAAACTGAAGTGGTAATGCTACGATTGAAATCCGATTTTGTTGATTTGTTGGAAGGTGTTGCCCATGGAAATCTAAATGAAAAGACCGTGGAATTTGATGATCGTGCTGCGGTAACAGTAATGTTGGTGTCGGGAGGTTATCCTGAGGAATTTGAAAAGGGGAAAGTAATTAGCGGATTTGAAAATATAACAGACAGCATTGTTTTTCATGCAGGAACTACTCGCCGCGGTGATGATATTGTAACCAATGGCGGTCGTGTGATGGCGATTAGTTCGTATGGTGAAACGAAGGAAGCGGCTTTAGCAATTTCATTCGCCAATGCTCAAAAAATAAGCTATGAAAAGAAGTATTTCAGGACTGATATCGGATTTGATTTGTAATAAAAAATAGAAATGGCAAAAGTTTTAATTATAGACGATGAACGGAGTATTCGCAATACGCTAAAAGACATTTTGGAGTTTGAGAAACACCAAGTTACATTGGCCGAAAATGGGAAAGTGGGATTAGAAGCTGCTCAAGCTACTGCGTTCGATGTTATTTTTTCTGATATTAAAATGCCAGAAATGGATGGTATCGAATTATTGACTGCCCTCAAAGAACTAGAACTCGAAGCTCCAGTAGTTATGATTTCGGGGCATGGCAATATTGAAACAGCGGTAGAATGTATCAAAAAAGGTGCTTTCGATTTTATTGAAAAACCGATTGATTTAAACCGTTTGCTCATTACGCTCCGAAATGCCTTGGACAAAAGTTCCTTGGTAGCCGAAACCAAAAGCCTGAAACGCAAAGTAGCAAAACGGCATCAAATGATTGGAAAATCAGAAGCCATTGAGAAGGTAAGGATGATGATTGATCGAGTAGCACCTACCGATGCTCGTGTTTTGATAACGGGTGATAATGGTACTGGCAAAGAGGTGGTGGCACGACTGCTTTTCGAACAAAGTCAGCGAGTAAATGCTCCTTATGTGGAAGTGAATTGTGCGGCTATTCCTTCTGAATTGATTGAAAGTGAGCTTTTCGGACATGAAAAAGGAGCTTTTACATCAGCCATTAAACAAAGAATTGGCAAGTTTGAACAAGCCGATACAGGAACTATATTTTTAGATGAGATTGGAGATATGAGCCTTTCAGCACAAACAAAAGTGTTGAGGGTTTTGCAGGAAAGTGAGTTGACACGTGTTGGAAGCGACAAAACTATTAAGGTAAATGTGCGTGTGATAGCCGCCACCAACAAGGATCTGAAAAAGGAAATTGAAATTGGAAACTTTCGCGAAGATTTATTTCATCGACTCAATGTTATTCCTATTCATGTCCCAAAATTGGACCAACGCAAGGATGATATTCCTTTGTTGGTAAGTCATTTTTGTGAGTTGATTTGTACTGAGCAAGGCATACAAGCCAAGAAGTTTGAAAAGACAGCTTTAGAATTGCTGTTGCAACGCAGCTGGACGGGAAATATCCGTGAACTAAGAAATGTGGTAGAACGTTTGATAATTTTAGGCGGAACTTCCATCTCGAAAGAAGATGTTGAAATGTTTGCGTGAAAACACATTTAATGTATTCATGTAGTTTTACATGAAAAATCAACAAACAAACTACCTTAATTCCCCTTTAGGATTAGGGGTTTTTATAAGTCAGAGTTCAACAATAACAAAATATACTATCTTATTCCCCTTTAGGGTCTTAGGAATTAGTAACTTTACACCGAATGATTTAAACACATTGAGCCAACTTATGGATAGTTGGGGAGATATTATACAAGAAAGCTATGTCGAAGATTCAATTAACCCCAGAGCAGAGGGAAGAGGGCAAGAAGATAGCCCTGAGATCAATGAGATTGACGAAGATTCTGAACGACAGGAAGAACAATCAAATTCCGAAAGAAATCAAGAAGGAGTAACCGCTAAGGCTGAAAGTTCTACCGATTTAGAAACATTACAAAATAGTAATGAATCAAAGTTGTCCGAAACAAATAATACAACAGCAGATAATCAAGCAGTTGCGGAAAATAAAAACGCTGAAAGTGAGCAAAAAAACAAACTTGCTAACCTTAACGCTGAATTTAATAGTTTATCCGTTGAAGAACTTGTAGCCACAAAGAAACAACTTTATCCTAATCCTGACATTGAAAGCGCAATGAGCGCAGAGGGTTGTATTAAATTTATACATTATGAAACCAATTAATGAATTAAAAATTGCCATTTGCAGCGATCATGCAGGCTTTGAATTGAAAGGTATTTTGATTGAGTATTTAAAAGCTGCAAATCCAATTTTTGTGAAAGATTTTGGAACATATTCTGCTGAAAGTGCTGATTATGCTGATTTTGCTCATCCTATGGCTTCCTCAGTAGAGAGTGGAGAATCTGATTACGGAATCTCTATTTGTGGCAGTGGTAATGGTATCAGCATGACCGTGAACAAACATCAGGGAATTCGTGCAGCACTTTGCTGGAATACAGAAATTGTAGCTTTGGCCCGCCAACACAACGATGCCAATGTGCTTTCGTTGCCTGCTCGATTTGTAAGTGAATCGCAAGCCAAAGAAATGGTTGATGTGTTTTTTAATACCGATTTCGAAGGCGGTCGTCATTTGAGTCGCATTAATAAAATTCCAATGTGTTAATGATTTTGGGAAATAATATAATCCCGAAGGGATGGTAGGATTATAGTAATATCATAGTATCAAGAATTAATCCCGAAGGGATGCTATATTTATAAAATCCTGTTTTGGGAAAATAATATCACCCCATTCGGGGTTGGAAATAATCTATATCATTTAGTGTTATAATAATCACACCTCTTCGAGGTTAAGACGCAATCAACAAATCTCGAAGGTAAGATACATTTAAACAAAAATAATAAACGATAACGAATCCCGAAGGGATGCTAAGATTATAGCTATAATAATCACACCTTTTTGAGTCTAAGACGGAATCAACAAATCTCGAAGGTAAGATACATTTAAACAAAAATAATAAACGATAACGAATCCCGAAGGGATGCTAAGATTATAGCTATAATAATCA
>JBBSCW010000294.1:0-4360 GCA_038249855.1 Bacteroidales bacterium | reverse complement strand
GGTTTTTATTCCATTTAAAGTAAGCATGCTTTCGCGGATGGGCTTCAGGATGTTTTGCTCTATCTCTTCGGGGCTGCCGTTGGGGTAGCGCACGGCAATAGTAATTTCAGGCACGTCAATGGCGGGTAATAGCGAAACTGGCAATTGAAAAAATACCAGCACACTAATGGCCAATGCCGCAATAAGAATTACCGAAACCGCAATGGGGCGCAAAAGTAAATAGCGAAGCATTACGCGTTAAGATAGCGAAAATAGTGTTTGTATAGGGTTTGAAAAATTAAGTTACAAACTCTATTTTAGAATACACAAGAAGGGAAACGCTAAACCAGTTCTTGTTAGGTACCGCTTAAATTAGCTGCAATGCATAAGATAGTTTGAGTAAGTTCAATTGCTATTAGTATCTTATTTAGAGCATTAGAGGAAAAAATCACCAAAAACATACATGTGTATTTAGGTACGGTGGCATTAGAAAAGTGCGTATTCACTCTAAAATCTTATTTTTCTTTTCTTTTCTTTTCTTTTCTTTTCTTTTCTTTTCTTTTCTTTTCTTTTCTTTTCTCTTGCTCAAGAACTATTTTGTTTTTTTCTGTTGAACGGAGAAGTTTAAGTCTGCTTATTTTTACTTAATGCTTTAAGCAGAAACTAAAATAAAAATTTTATGGAAAACAGAAAAAAAATGGCAAGAGCTGCAATTTTAGCAGCTACAATTGCAGGTGGAGTACTCATGTTTGCTCAACCATTTGAAGCGCAGGCTTACAGTGGTGGAACTAAAACAAAATCGTGCTATTTGACCTATTACTCAAATGGAGATACAAGTGTATCATGTGCCAATACTGGTTCCGAGTGTGCAAGTGTGGGTGATTGTAAAGGTTGTTGGTAACTGATAGCCTTAGTCAGATTTAAAGCAAGTTAGAGTTTAAACAAAAAAATCATGAAAACGAACGTAAAAAAAATTGCAAAGGCGGCCATTTTAGGGGCAGCTATTTCAGGCGGAACACTAATGTTTGTTACCCCTTTTGAAGCACAAGCTTATAGTGGAGGTGGAAATAAGAGTAGAGTTTGCTATTATGCAAGTCCAGATGTAGTCTATTGCACAGCCCATGGTGTAGATTGCGTTACTGCGGTTGGATGTCTATAGATTTATTTTTAGGAGCCCATCTTAAAAATACTTTTTGTCAGCTTAATTTTCTATGCTTGCTTGTTTTGCATTGTTGGGTTTCTTATCTAGGATAACCTTCAGTTATAAACGGCAAAAGTTTCTTAATTTATTAAGCCAAATATTTGAGAATTGCTTAAAAATTATTTTTTAGATGGGCCCTAAACTTGATTTATTGGATTTTCCAAGTAATGCTATACCTGCGATGAAGGCTGCCGAGGTAGAATTTTATTATTTATAAATACCATTCTAATATTTACCACATGCTTGTAAAGAAAATTGGTTCAATAATAGGGATTTTTTCAGTCACACTTTTCCTATCTTGCTCTCAACAGGATTCAGAAAAGATTTACGTCTTTGAAACAAAGTTTGATAATATCAAAGACTTGGAACTTATTGATTCTGTAATGCTTCCAATAGACACAACAACAAAAGCTTTTTCGCATGTTATTCAATTCTTTGAGGCTGGAAGCGAAACCTATCTTGGTATTCTTAATCAACTGACCAATTCAGTACGAATTTATGATTTAGCTAAACGTGACCTGTATAAGGTTATTGAATTTGAGATTGATGGACCAAATGGAGTTGGTGAGATTGAAGGCTTTAAAATACATAATTGGGATACAATATTAATCAACAGCCGGTATAAACTTTTCTTTACCGATACTACCGCAAGACCATTTTTTAGATTCGATTTTCTCAAAGAAAATAGTTCTGGATTTGAGTCTGGAATTCTTATGAACGAAGCAAGGAGACAAGCTATTATTGCAGGGAATCAATTGTTTATTGATATTTCTCCTGATGTTGATTTTACGGTAATCAAAGATGTTAGAAAGGCAAGGCTAAAGAATATTTTGGATCTCAAGACAAAAAGAGTTCGCACAGATCTGGGATTCACTGAGAATTATTTCAAGGGGATTTATCCTATTCAATACATTGGATTGACTAGTAGCACATACAACTCGCAATCAAATAAATTTATCTACAGTCTACCAGCGTATGCAAATTTGATTGAAACTGATCATAATGGTTATTATAAGGAGTATTATGCAGGTAGCGAGTGCTGTAACAATATCCCTTATTTAAACAATAATAATCCATCAAAAAAGGAATATCATCAACATTATTTTACTTCTCCATTTTTTGATGCTGTAATATATGATCCTTTTAGAAAATTGTATTATCGTATATTACTAAAGGGTATGAGTATTGAAAAATTCAATGAGAGAGACTGGAGACGGGGATTTGTCGTTATTATAATAGATGAGTCTTTTAAGAAAATTGGAGAGGTTGAATTCGATATATCTTCAGGACTGAGCAACGGAATGTATTATGTTTCAGAAGAAGGATTAAATTTATTTAAAGCTTCACCGAATGAAGGAGAGCTTATGTTTTATACCTTTCTACCTAAAGACAGAAATGAATAAGATTATCCTTGCTTCTTTACTATTTCTGACCGCCTGTTATACAGAACTTAATCAGAAGACTATTAACCTCAAGAAGTATTTAAGAGATAGCGGCAGAGACGAGAGAATACTTGCTGATGTCTATGTTCTAGTACCCCTTTTTTCAAGTTGTCATAGTTGCGAATCGAAAGTCATTGAGTTTTTAAAAAACGATTCTATAAGTGGTAAATGTCAATTTATCTTTAGTATGCACCCATCTCGACAGTTAGAATTTAAAGCTCTAATAAACGAGCAGTTTGATGGCAATGTGCCTGCTAATCTTTGTTATGACTTTTACGATGCTGCATCGAAATTAGATCTAACTTTTGCGGAAACAAGGTTGTTTTATTGTGGAGAGAAAGAAATAAAAACTATTGTTGATCTGACTGCCGTTAATATCGATCAGGAGCTTGAAAAATTAAAAAGCAAATTTAGCTATTAGATATTTTACGGAAAATGAAACCTAAAATATCGTTATCTTCAATCAAAAGAGTAGTCTTATGAAACCGAAATTTTTGTACCTCATCTTACTCTCGTTAGTTACGTTGTCATTTCAACCATCAAGTTTAAATGATGTAGTTGAGCTGCCAATAAAACTTATTGATGGGTATGGAACGCTACCTGCCGGATTTGTGAGACTAGGAGAACCTGTAACTGCTGAAAATCCTTTGCATGATGCTATTAGGCAAAACCTAACCGGCATTCCAAGAACTTGGAGCAATGTGGGTGTTCAGTTCATCTTGCTTGAACCGAATCAATTTATTTTTCAGAGTTATAAGCAGGGTTTACTTGATGAGAATTATTTTAATGAGTTTAAGGATAGGCGTCAGTCACATTTTGAAAAAAGGCCGCTTTCTGAAAATAGAATTAAGTGCTTGGTGTATGTTATTCATGGAAAGGATAAGAATGGAATTTTGAAACATAAGATAGATGCTAACAATAATTTTGACTTCTCTGATGAATTAGAATATGTGCCGCCTGAAATTGATTGGTCAAAATTGGATTCACTGGCAAATAAATTTGCACTTAAAGTGAAATTCGAATCATTCCGGAACGGAGAAATAGTTGAGTTAGAGGCATCCGTATTACTATTAAACCTCGACAATGGCTTTTTTGGCGTAAATATTCCGCAACATGGTGAAGCTGAGTTAAACGGGACAAAAATATTAATCACCTCTCAAGGCTTTACTACAACCGATTATGATTCTGTAAGCATTTTCAATTCGAATAATATCAATGCGAGAACAAATGAGGAAGAATCAGTGATTATTGGCGCACATTCTTATCGAAACTTAGGGTGTGATATTAACAAGAATGTTTTATTGTTGCGGAAATTAGATTGATAAATAGAATAACTACACGCAATAAGAAAGGAACTGAGTGAATGAGGCGGTGATCGTTTAATTCAGGATGAGATTACGAGTGTTTGAGGTCATGTTAAAATCAAAGTGTTCTTAAACAGATCTGATTCAAAGTCAGATCTGTTTTCTTAATCTATAAAGCCATGCGATTATTTAGTTTAGTCATATTTGCTTATGCAATAGTGTTGATGGCTTGCGATACCCAGCAGAAAAGTTGTGAAAACTTAGTTGGGAAGGGCAGCTTTATAACCAAACGGATTTCTATACCTATTGACTCTTCACTACTACCTTTTTATAATGAAAATTATGTATGGCAAGCTAATGAGCAGGACGATGGCTACTATTACGGGTTAAACTCTTCTGGCAACCAGTATTCCATTGATGTTTTTGACATACGG
>JBBSCW010000293.1:0-4374 GCA_038249855.1 Bacteroidales bacterium | reverse complement strand
GCTGGTCTACCTATGGCGGTAATTAGCTCAAAATTAGCTTACGAAAGGGTAAGTAAATACTTGAATAAATAATGGGTTTACAAATTCTCATTAAAAAAGCAAGAACTTATTGGAAACAATTGATTCTTGCTTTTTTATTTATAAAGTAGTCAAACAAACTCAATTGCAAATTGTTACACATTGAATGCTATATCCAAAAGGTTGAGCATCCTGACAGTAATCGAGATTCAAAAAATTTTACAAATCTCAATCAAATTTTCTTATCTTTGCCGATAACAAAACAAGACACAACAGCATTATAAATATCATAAATCTAAAATGGCAGAATAAGATGAGAAAGAAAGTATTTGTATCGGGTTGCTACGATATGCTTCATAGTGGACATGTTGCTTTTTTTGAAGAAGCTTCGCAAATGGGGGACTTGTACGTTGGCATTGGGTCGAGTAAAACTGTATATGATTTAAAGGCACGCAAAACTGTGAATTCGGATGACGAACGCCTGTATATGGTAAACGCTTTAAAAATGGTAACAGGTGCTTGGATAAATTCAGGAAGTGGATTAATCGACTTCGATGATGAACTACGTACCCTTAAACCAGATATTTTCTTTGTAAACGAGGATGGTCACAGCCCTGAAAAAGAGAGAATTTCAAAAGAATTAGGCATTGAATATGTTGTTAGTAAACGTATTCCTCACGGGAATCTACCTACTCGTTCCACCACAGCATTGCGCCAAGAGTGCCTAATACCTTATCGAATTGATCTTTGTGGTGGATGGCTTGATCAGCCTTATGTATCAAAGTTTGGGGCGGGTGCAGTAATCACTTTGTCAATAGAGCCCGATTTTGAATTTAATGACCGCAGTGGAATGTCAACCAGTTCAAGAAAGAAAGCGATTGAATTATGGCAAACCGATATTCCAGCTGGTGACAAAGAGAAACTAGCGAAAATGCTTTTCTGTTTTGAGAATCCACCTGGGACAAAATATGTGAGTGGATCGCAAGACTCTTTGGGTATTGTAATGCCCGGATTAAACAAGCTCTGGTATGAAAAGGGTGAATATTGGCCTTCTTCGATTGAATCAGTTACTGACAATGAGCTACTCAAATGGATTGAATCTTATATTTATATGGTACCTCTATATCCACGAGAAGACAATTACGATGTTTTGGCGAATACTGCCATCAACGAAGTGAACGTAAAGCAATTGAGTCAAGCTTCTCAGGATTGCTGGGATGCACTTTCTAAAAAGGATTTACATCAATTTGGGGCTGCACTCAAAAGAGGTTTTGAAGCACAAATTAGACTATTCCCTAATATGATTACCAATGGCGTGCAAGAGCAAATTGACCTTTATAAAGAGCATGCAATTGGTTGGAAACTTAGTGGAGCTGGAGGCGGTGGCTATTTGATTTTCATTGCTGAAAAACCGATTAGTCCGTCTATTCAGATTCGAATTCGAAGAGAAAAGAATGATTGAAAAACTTAAAAAACCGTCTGTAAATTTATTTCTGGCGGTTTTTATGTAGTGATTGTAAATAGAAACTCTTATATTGTCATCATTTAATATTTTTTTTACACATAACCGCAATGCAGTTGTATTTGATTAACCATGTATGCAATGCATGGAAAAAAGATGTCGGTGGTGATTCGCAGAATCCCGAATAACACCCAATTTCCAATAATTTCTGTCCTATTCACCCTTATTCGGGGTTGTGTTTGTTCTTTATCCCATCTCCACGGGTTGCATCCCGTGGCTAATCACATTCAATCCCTTCGGGATTATGAACGATAGGAATCTGGTTTAATCTAAATATTTGGGACCATATTCAATACCATGCTCTATCAGTAATTCAATCTACTCTTCCTTATAAGTTTTATGATTGTGACGTTATTCCAGATTTTTGATATATTCAGTCACCAAAGTTTACTGAGATTAATAACACAAAAAGAAACAATAATCTTCTAAACAGCTTAAACTTTTATAATTTTGAATCAGACGCATCAAACAGTTGCGTTTGAATTAAAAGTACAGGATCAAAAGTGGTAGTTTTTATTCACTTACAGTCAGTTGATGATATTGCGCATAAAACTCCACAATAGTTTCGATACCTTTCAGGAATAAATTCACTGGAAAATTCTCGTTTGGCGAATGTATAGCATCAGATTCCAATCCAAAACCTATCAGGAGCGGCTTAACATTCAACACCTTTTCGAAAACTGGAACTACTCCGATACTTCCACCTCTACGTACAGGCAAAGGCCTGATTCCGAATGTTTTGGTATACGCATTTTCAGCTGCCTTGTAAGCCAGTGAATCAATGGGGCAAACATAAGATTCTGCCCCATGCAAATTCACGACTTTTATATCAACATATTTTGGTGTAATTTCATACAAATAATCCGATACGAGTTTAGAAATAACATCGTAGGTCTGATTAGGAACCAAACGAACCGATAATTTTGCAAAAGCTTTGGACGGCAAAACTGTTTTAGAACCTTCACCTGTATAACCGCCCCAAATGCCACAAATGTCCAATGCTGGTCGGATTCCAGTTCTTTCAATCGTACTATATCCAATTTCGCCATGAACCTGTTTTATGTTGAGATTTTGCATATACTGGTTTTCATCAAACGGTATTTGTGCAATTAAATCACGCTCGCTTTGAGCTACTTCTATTACTTTATCATAAAAACCAGGTATTTTAATTCTGCCTTGCTCATCTATTAATTTTGCAAGAATCTTAGTGAGTTCATTGATGGGATTAGCAACAGCTCCTCCAAAAATCCCTGAATGTAAATCGCGGTTGGCGGCAGTTAGTTCTATTTGCCAATAGGCTAAACCACGCAAACCGGTTGTTATACTTGGCATATTATCGCCCAACATACTTGTATCAGACACTAGAATGGTATCGCAGTGAAGCATTTCATTATTCTCTTCACAAAACTTCTCCAAACTTGGCGATCCAATTTCTTCTTCACCTTCCAACAGAAACTTCACATTGCACTTCAACTGATTCGTTTTTACAAGATATTCAAAGGCTTTGGCGTGCATAAACGATTGACCTTTATCATCATCAGCTCCACGGGCAAAGATTTTTCCATCTCGTATTTCAGGTTCAAAAGCGGGCGAAGTCCATAAATCGAGCGGCTCGGCAGGCATTACATCATAATGTCCATAAATCATAACCGTTGGCCAAGACTTATCAACAATTTTCTGAGCAAACACTACCGGATTTCCTGAACTTGGCAATACCTGAGCAGTATCAGCACCTGCTTCGAGCAAAAGTTTCTTCCATTGATTGGCACATTGCATTATTTCGGGCTGACGATGCGCATGAGCACTCACACTTGGAATGCGGATAAGCGTAAAAAGTTCTTCGAAAAAACGAGTTTGATTGGTTTCGATGTATTCTTTAATTTCCATGGGATATGATTTTTTTGAGTTTATAGAAGCTAGATAATTATACAGAAGCACTTAATAATCAATTATTCATAATACTAAATACATTTCAGATGAATAGAATTTATTTTACTATAAATCGGAATTAAAAGGAACAAATATTATCAACGTAAAAATAATCATAAAATTGACGAATGTAGTGAGAAATTTTATTTTAATAGTGGAATAAAACTAATTTTAGATATTTGAGAGAATATTCAGTTACTGTAAGACTAATTTCTATTAGAAAGATTTTTGAATACATGTAAGCAATCTATTCATTAAAACTTGATATTGAGACAGATAAATAGAAAACGAACAAAAACTACAATCAATATATTCATCTGGCTTGCAGATTGCGTTTGAAATAAGTACTTTTGCTAGTCAAAAATTTTGTACTATAATGTACTATAATACATATTTCAACGTTTTATACGCGTATTTAAATCAGCTGGGTCTTTATCAAACTGATGAATATCTTAGAACGGAACATTAATCAACCGTAAAATAATTAATACATGCAAAAAACAAAACTACTCTTTTTCTCTTTTTTTATAATTTTTGGTTTAATGGCTCAGGACTTGAGTAAGCTCACTCCCGAACAACTTGAAATGTATAAAAAATATATAGGCGACAAAACATCAGTTGGAACAACAGCAAAAACTATTATTCCCACTGATGTGGTTAATGTTCGTAAAATGGAAACTGACTCACTGATTACCAATAATAAACCCGAAAGTAAAAAGGAGAATAAACGGGAAAATGAATTGGCAATTTTCGGTGCTTACCTTTTTAACACACAAAATCTTACCTTCGAGCCAAAGCTCAATATTCCTACTCCGCCTGATTATATTGTTGGCACTTACGACGAGATATTAATAGACATATCAGGATTGTACGAAGCTAACTACCAATTGAAAGTTTCTACCGAT
>JBBSCW010000292.1:0-4381 GCA_038249855.1 Bacteroidales bacterium | reverse complement strand
GGAGAATACGAGGGAAATAATACGCCCTGGTCGAAGTGAACCCAGAAATAAAAAACCCAAACGAACTTACTCGATGAACTACAAACCTTTATGAACAATCATTAACTAAACGACATTGATTCTAATACTCTTATTTGTATTTTATGAGATATTCGACCTTATACACTTATTCTACACTGAAGTCTGTGACTCCTCAATTTTAGATCGCAAATCAATAGCGCTTTCAGGTGTTCCGTTATTCTTTAACATCATTATTGCATTAGAAATTCTGGAAACATTTAAAGGAGATAGTGATAATGTTTTGCGTAAAGTAAAATTAATTCTTCTCATTGCATTGACGGCAATCGCGAGAAAGATAATTGTTATGGATGTTAAACATGCTGAGTTTGAAATAGAGTTAGGGATTTCGATTTTAGTATTATCTATTTGTATTGGCTATTTTATCCTAAACAGTACATTGAAAAAGAAAGAAAAGAACCAGAATTAAATTAATAAAAAAGAAGAATGTCCTATCTAAATGAATTCGATGCCTGGAAAATAGCATCACTCTTGATGCTAACAATATTTGCTTTAACTTATCTTGGTTACAAAGCGGGTATTTTAAAATTAAAGAAACTAAAAGTTAAAGCGCTAAAAGAATCAAGTTCCAGTTTTAGTTCCCTTTCCGGATTGCTATTTCTACTGCTGGCTTTTACTTTTGGAATGAGTGTTAGCAGATATGATAATCGCAGGCAAGTTATTGTACAAGAATCAAATGCCATTAGCACCGCTTTATTACGTTCTGATTTATATCAAGAAAATGAACGTATATTATTTAAAAAAGACTTCAAACAATATATAGAATCTATAATAAATTATTACAAAGCTGGCAAAGATCAGGATAAAATTAAACTTTCAAATAGTGTTACCCAATCTATTTCCACAAGGTTATGGCAAAGAGCTTCAAGACTTTCTTTTGATCACGCCAATACAGATGCAACGCGTCTAATGATTCCGGCATTAAACGAAATGATTGATATTACTACAACCAGAGCCGCAGGAGAGAAAGCAAAAGTTCCTGATAGTATTATTTGGTTACTTTTTGTCTTAGCCTGTTTTACTTCTTTTTACTCTGGGTATTCTGCCGCTTTAAAAGGAAGTATTGATTGGTTAGTTGAATTTGGTTTCTGTATGATGATTTCAATTACAGTCTTATTCATATTCGACTTAGACCGACCTTTCAGAGGTTTAGTAACATTAGACGAATCAAACAAAAATATAATCGAATTACGAAATAATTTGAAATAAAATCAAAAAACTACTGCCAACAGCGGTTTCAAGAAATGGCGAGAAATGTGGTAAATTCACGTTTTTCTTTCGCAAGAAAAACTATCTTAGTGGAAAATATGCGGTTACGAAGTTCGCCACTTCTTGAAGCCGCGAAACGTTATAAACAATGCGAACATAAAATAAACCTTAAAAGATATTTATGAAAAAGACCATCGAAAAAACTTGTTTTAAAATTGACAAGCCAAATGCAAAAGCGCTTATTTATGGATTTGAAAAAGACGGTCAATTAATTCATCAATCAATTTATTGTGATGTAAAAAAAAGAAGTTATCCAATGTTGATTACTTATAATAAAGGTCAATCAAAATTCAAATTGAGTAAAATTGGCACTAACATTGACAAAAATAACGCCCCGCTCAAAATAAAATACATTGCTGACATTGTGGAAGAGTATTTCATTGACAACTCAATCGAGCTTTGGAATAAAATCTGTAAAAACGGACTATTTGACATTTGGTTGCCCGAAGCACCATATAAAAGATTTAAAGATGCAAAGGCTGCCCCTTTAAAATATCGTATTGTGCTTTTAAGAATATTTGAAATTGAAGAAATATTTGATGAGTCAGACATTAATCACGCTGGTGCAAGAAACGACAAAATCAAAGTGATTTCAAAATTACAGGTCACAATTAAAAAACCAATAATTGATGATGTGACTTTTAATAAGATTAAGAATTTGCTCGAAGAATCTGTAAATTCATGCGACTCAAATCAATATAAACAGGCATTTCAATCCGAAACACTTTCTGAATCAAGCTTTGTAGACAACAAACAAACAATCTCAGAGCGAAATTTAGAGAACATTTTAATTGAGAGGTTAAATGATATTGAACCAGGTCTACAATTAATTCAAAGACAACTTACGGTAAAGCCAGTTGGAAGGATTGATATTCTATGTACTGACCGACATAATAATTTTGTGGTTATAGAATTAAAAAAATATGACGCACCTAAAAGTTCGGTAATTGACCAGATCACTGGTTATATGGGTTATGTTCGTAAACACATTGCAAAAGAAGAACAAAAAGTAAGAGGCATCATTATTTGCGGACAAAAAGATGAGAAGTTGATTTATTCTGCTTCTGCTGTAAATAACCTCGAAGTAAAAACATTTAGAATTATTATCGAATAAAACGCACAGTTTATAACAGGCGTTTGCTGTCAGTGGCGGAGCAGTGCCTCGTAGGTAAAGAAAGTATTAATTTCAACTTCGGTTCTTCGTAGAAAATTCAGTGGTAAAATCGCCACCGAACAGCAACCGCCGACCGTTATGGGCAAGTTTAAGAGCGACCGTTCCGCTTGGACGACTTGACCCAAAACGATTACGGCTATGACAAAAGAAATATTTTCACCCACCAAAGTTTTACTTTGACAGTTCTTGACAAATAATTTGTATGATTGCAAACAAAAAAGTGGAGACCAGCGACCACTTTAAAAAAACGGGAATAACAATCAAAAATATTAAAATGACAAAATTGACTCCAGAAGAAAAAAAGAAAATCATCAACAAACTAAAAAATAACTTCAATTCTGATGAAGTTGAATTTCATGGATATAATAGGTTTGTTCTAAGAGAGCCATATCAAGTTAAAACGACCACAGGGGAAATTACGAGGTTGTACAAGGATAGATTATTTAACGAAAATTGCGAAGAAATTCTTTTAGAGAATGAATATAATAGCATTTTTATGTTTACAGCCGGAGTTGCTGTTGTTTGTACAAGAGAAAATATTCAAATCAAGGAGGGAAGGTTTACTCAAGACAGAAAAGATGGTCTCATAGATATTAATGGAAAAGAGATACTACCCTGTATTTATGATTCAATTCACCCTCATATTGATGGTTTTACTGAAATAACAAAAGATGGTGTGAAAAAAGCTTCGAATGTAAACGAAATTATTAATGGAAAATTTGATTGGGATGAAGCAATAGAATGGGAATAAATGCAAAGGAAACCAGCCCATAATAAATAGGACTTCATGTGGTCGGAACGACCCAGCATGAAGTACCGGTTGCACGACATCCCTGGCAGCGAGGCAATTTTCCTATGTATTTTTCAACAGTTTTGTGGATTCTGCTGATTGGCTGAACTGGCCATCATCATTGGGTAGAGGGTGGTTATTTCTTGTATTTCCTGCAAATAGTCAGGACAATCGTTCCCACGGACAATTGATTTTCCTAATTTTCAGTTTATTTGTCAAATATTTGGCAATTCAATTCTATTCCTGCGTTTTCACACAGGTTACTTAATTTATATGATAATCAAACAGATAATCGGGCAGTTTTGTAAAGCACATTATCGGGCGAACGGATTCTGGGCAGTAATTCAATGGTATTCATAATTCCTGTTTTGCAAAACGGACACTGATACCGGTCAAATCCTGTAAGACGTTTAATCCTCTCCGGTGCTGTTTCTTTGACTTTAGTTTCCTGCTTTTTAACTTGAAACGGCTTAAGCTGATCCTTATTCTTGCTGCTCAATATGCCGTAATACCTGATCTTTACGAAACGGTATGGTAGGATGTGCAGGCAAAAGCGGCGAAGGAACTCCACTCCCGATAACTTTGTCAGCTTCTTTTTACTTTTGTCTTTGTAGTCTTTAAAAAAGAAACTTACTCCCGAATCATCGATGTTTTGAATCCGGTGATTACTGATCGCTATCCGGTGGGTGTATTGTCCCAGGTATTTTACAATTTGCTGTGCATTGCCCAAAGGTGGCTCACAATAAACTACCCAAGGCTTTTTCCATACAGAATCAAGCAGAGATTGAAATTGCGGCAATTGATTGTTCTGTTTGAGTTGTCTTTTGATTTTTTCGAGCAATTTACCCCGGAACACCGCACTAAGCATCCGTACCGGATAAAGGTATTTCCCTTGTTTGGAGATGCGTTTCAGATTTCCCTTTAAAGTCAGGCCGGCTGCCGGAACAATGCAATGAATGTGTGGATGCAGGCTCAGGTTTTGACCCCAGGTGTGCAACACGCAAATGGCTCCGCTCTCAACTCCATAGTGACTGTAGCCAAATGTCTGCAACACGCTCCAGACACACTCG
>JBBSCW010000291.1:0-4382 GCA_038249855.1 Bacteroidales bacterium | reverse complement strand
CCATGTGTATAACGATATTTTCGTTGATGGAAACAATACCCTGCACCTTGTTCAGCGCCATGGACCGGTGAAAGAGGTCACCTATCGCCGTTCGGCTGACGGAGGGCTTACCTGGCCAATTGAAGAAGCTGTGAGCGACGACCGTTCCGAATCGCCTCATATTGTGGCAAGTCGGGCAGGCAAAGTATTCATCTCAACAGGCAAAGGATACATGTTTGAACGCACTGGTAACGGAAAATGGAAAGAGCTTGGACGAAAAGTGGGCGCACAGGCACGTGAGCAACCGGAATTTGGAATTGACAGGGAAGACAACCTTTACCTCACATCGTTTGGTGGGCTGTACAATACCTGTTACAAAGGAGTATGGATGGGTGAAAAAATGATACGCTCCGTTACAAACCACCCTGCAATCGGATTTGTCGAAACTGCTGGTTACCGTGACTTTGCTTATATCGTATGGGAAGAAGGCAGTGGCCATGCAGATGAAGGATTGAGCGAAGATGCTTCTATTGTGGTTGGGATACTTTATCCCGATGGAAGAATTGTAGGGTTAGGTGAGTAGAACCCGAGCGACTAACCCAAGAGATTTTTAATCTGTAACATAGAAACATGACAAATAGAAATAACATGAGATTAATATTCAGTATTTTATTAGCTGTTGCCTGTTCTGGGGTACTCTATTGTTGAAATCTAAGACATTAGCGGTAAATAAAAAACTATACTATTTACTAATAATTTCATTTTTTATTGAATTATATTTCTACATAAATACCTGAATTATAATATAATTAATAATAATTAATCACTTTTTCAAAAATCATATAGCCAATTAATTTTATGAAAAAAACTACGAGATTTATTTATGGTTGGTTATTTGTATGCCTATTTGTTTGTTCGCAAACTATTGGAGCTCAAACACAAGTCGGATTATGGTCAAAATTTCAAACCGATGTTCAAAATACCCAAACATATACTAATCCGTTCACACAAACAGTTTTAATAGTTGAATGTACCCGTCCCGATCAAACTAAACTTATTGTTAAAGGGTTTTACGATGGTGGTACATTGTGGAAAATTAGGGTTATGCCCGATAAACTTGGTACTTGGACATACACTGCTTGGTTTACAGATGCAACACAAACAACATTTTCTGGTGCCTTCGAATGTATTTCATCTGATATTCCAGGTTTAGTTTCAGCCGATGAAACCAATCCTGTATGGTTTGGTTATAAAGGTGGTGGTCATGTAGTTATTCGCAGTTTTCACGTTGGCGACCGCTTTTTTGCGTCCAACTATGCTGATTCAGACCGAAATAAATTTTTAGATTCAATTGTTGCAAATAAATACAACACATTATCTATTGCCAGTCACCTACTCAACCGAAATGAAGCCGGTCGTGGTGTTGGTTGGAGTACTCCTAATTTATGGAACTCATCTACAAACAAACCCAATCCGGCAGAATATACCAAGATGGAACGTATTCTTGACATTCTTGCTGCACGTAAAATAATAGTTTTTCCTTTTGCCGGTTTCTTCGGTCAAAATGCAAATTATCCTAGGGATGCTGCAAATCAAGCTACTTTTATAAATTATACTGTTTCTCGTTTGGGTGCATATTGGAACGAACTATATAACGTTGCTGGCCCAGAACCTTTATATGTGAATGTTAAGGAGTTTACAGCATCTGAAATTGATACCTTGGGGAAAAAAATTTCAATTCAAAATACCCAAGGTCATTTACTATCTATTCATAATGAGACTGATAAAAATCCATTTAAGAACTCTCCTTGGTTTTCTTATCAAGTTCTTCAAGGACCCAAAACAATAAACCTTAGAACACTTTATGATGGTTTGATGGCTAGAAAAAATGTTAATCAACCTTTGTATGCACAAGAAGTACTTTGGTATGGAAATATATATCAGCTAAAATATTCCGATGTGCAATTGCGTCAAAATGCTTGGGTTATAATGATGGCAGGTGGAGCACTTAATTTTGCTGATAATAATGGCGATAGTTCATCAGGTTATTCCGGAACCCTTGATATTAACCAAAGACATCAACCGCAACATAATATATTAAAAGGGGTATGGGATTTTATGGAAACAATCCCTTTTTATGAAATGACCCCTGTAACTAATGGAAGTACAAGTGGTTATTGTTTAGCAAAAACAGGTTCACGATACTTAGTCTATTTACCTGTAGGTGGAAATGTTTCTGTTACAACTCCAGCCGGAACTACATACAACGGCGTTTGGATTAATGCTGCAAATACCAATACAAGAGTAAATATTTCAGGTACAACAACAGGAAGCAATCTTACTGCTCCAAGTACTTCAAGCGATTGGTTATTGTACTTAACAAGTGCTGTGGTTGATGTCAACCCACTTTGCGGTAGTGCTGTTCCTTGGACAAATTCTGCTATAATACCCCAAACAGGAATTTTTATTGCCGATTTTGATGCAATTCCTGGAGGGGCACTTATGGACGGGGCATTTGGTCTTTCAAAAACCAGTGCCACGACATATAACGATTTTGCATGCACTGTTCGATTCTATACAAATGGAAAGGTTGAAGCAAGAAATGCTGGTGCTTACGAGTCATTAAACGAGCTTCTTTATGTGCCAAATACCTCCTATCATATCCGAATGGTTGTAAATGTACTTACCCACAAGTACGACATATACGCTACTCCTGCAGGTGGTGCCGAAGTTGCTATTGGTACCGCATATTCTTTCAGAGCTGAACAAGCAGCTGTTGCTCAATTAGCAAATTTTGCATACACAACCATGTCATGCGGACTTACTGTGAGTGGTTTTTCTATTACTACATCTACTGCTTTTGCTGTAAATAATATTTACGAAACAATTAGCGTGTACCCTAATCCAATAAATAAGAATGGCTATTTAACTATTGATTTTGGTGCTAAACTCGAAAAGGCAATTGTTGAAATCTCTGACATTAGTGCTAAAGTTATTTTCAGAAATTTTATTAATGCTGAATCACAAGTCAAAATAAAGTCAAACATTCAAAGTGGCATTTTCCTTTTGAAAGTAAAGCAAGGTAATAATAGTTACAGCCAAAAAATTGTGGTTAAGTAATTTAATTGCAGTTTTCATAGACTATTGCGGTTTGTTGCCTGATTTTTGCATTTTTTTTAAATTAAAATTAAGCTATATATTAAAAATTGTATAAGTATCAAAATTTGAATCTTTATGATTAGAAATTATTTTTTAATTACAATAATAATATTTTTAGTTTCCATGTCGGCAATAGGACAGGAAATGGATTCATCCACTGTACATCCAAAAACAGACAGTCCTCAATTAGGAATATTAAGTAAAGTGAAAATGTCAGGTTTTATTCAAACTCAATTTCAAACGATTGAAACTCCGGGAGCAGAGTGTATTTCGGGCGGCAATTTTCCAGTAAATACAAGCAGTCGTTTCATGATGCGTCGATCAAGGTTAAAGGCCGAATATAGTTTAGGAATTGCTCAATATGTTTTTCAAATTGGCGGTACTGAAGAAGGCGTTTCAGTTGATGAGATTTATGTTGAAATTAGGGAGTCATGGTTTAAATCGGTTACTTTTACCACTGGTATTTTTGATAGACCATTTAGTTTTGAAGTACCATATTCATCTTCAAAAATTGAATATACAGAAAGGTCACGCATACTCAAAAATATACTTCCCAACGAAAAGGATTTTGGTGCAATGATCTCAATAGCCCCTTCTTGCGAATGCTTTTTAAATATGTTTGCGCTTGATGCCGGAATATTTAATGGCACCGGCCCAAATCACAGGGATTTTGACGATCGGAAAGATTTCATTGCACATTTAACATTTAATAAATCCTTCTTTCATGATAAGCTAACTACAAAACTTGGATTTTCATATAATCAAGGCGGATATGATAACCAAAGGACATTTCACTATGTATGGAATAATGGTTTTCAACAAGTCTCCAACGACACATTAGCTTTAGCTAAAAGATTGTTTAAAGGTTTTGATGCTCAAGTGACATCCAAATGGTTATTAGGGACAACTCAATTTCGTGGCGAATATATTTTTGGCACACAAACTGGAACAGAAAAAAGTAGTAAAACACCTGATGTTGCCCCAATAGATGATAATGGGTTACCAGCACCATCCTTTAGCAGACAATTTTCAGGAGGTTACTTTCTTTTCCTACATGATATTGCTAAAACCAACATCCAATTAGTAGCAAAATATGATTTGGTATGATCCAAATTCACAAGTTGAGGGAAAAGAAATTGGTGTATTACCAAAAACGGGTAAAGTTGATATTAGAGTTTATATAAGTTGAAATTTTATCGACCCCCCAACCCCCAAATGGGGGAGAAAGAGTGATATTTGCATAT
>JBBSCW010000290.1:0-4384 GCA_038249855.1 Bacteroidales bacterium | reverse complement strand
TAATCTCGATTCGATTATTTATGTGGCACCTACCTTCCGGCATACCCATTTTGATGGAAAACAGATAGTTGTTCACAACCGGACACAAGGTCGACATGAAATTTTCTCATATAACTTATATCCAGGGCCAAGTGCCAAAAAAGGTTTGTATGGAGCTTTATTGACCAAAGGTGAAAAGGAAGGTTGGATTACGGCGCACTGCTCTACCGTACAAGCAGTTAGTCCGTACGACAATACTACAACATTTATGCACGAAGGTGCAAGTGGCGGTGGAAAAAGTGAAATGTTGCAGCATATTTTGCGTGAGCCTAATGGTCAGGTGCTTATAGGTCAAAATACGATTACTGGCGAAAGAAGACTTATTAATCTACCTTTGTTTTCATCGTTCAATCCGGTAACTGACGATATGGCTTTGTGTCATCCGAGTTATCAGAACAGCAATGGGAAATTAAGGGTAATGGATGCCGAAAATGCTTGGTTTATCAGGGTAGATGGAATTAAAGAATATGGTGATGATCCATTTCTTGAAAAAATTACAATCAATACTCCAAAACCATTGTTGTTTTTGAATTTGCAATCAAATCCAGATTCAACAGTACTTGTTTGGGATCACACTGAGGATGCACCCGGAAAACCTTGCCCAAATCCAAGGGTAATCCTACCGCGCGATATTGTACCGAACATTATCAATCATCCGGTTTCAGTAGATGTAAGAAGTTTTGGAGTTCGCACTCCGCCATCATCGGCTGAGAATCCAAATTATGGTATTATAGGTATGTTCCACTTATTACCGCCTGCTTTAGCGTGGTTGTGGCGTTTGGTGTCGCCTCGTGGACATGCTAACCCAAGTATAGTGGGTGGAGGAACAGGGATGGGATCAGAAGGCGTGGGGTCATACTGGCCATTCGCCACTGGCAAAATGGTTGATCATGCCAATATGTTGCTACAGCAGATTATCGATACACCAGAAACTCGATTCACCTTGGTTCCAAACCAATATATCGGCGTGTGGAAAGTTGGTTTTAAGCCGCAGTTGTTGATGCGTGAATATCTTACTCGACGTGGTAATGCTCTATTGCGTAAAGATCAGTACAAACCTGCTCGTACTCCGCTCTTGGGTTACGAATTGAATTATTTGACCATTGAAGGTTCTAAAATTCCTTCGCGTTTCCTTCAGGTGTACAAACAGGATGAGTTGGGCAAAGAAGGTTATGATGCAGGAGCAGAGAAATTGTACGATTTCTTCAGAACTGAATTGCAACAATACCTTACTCCTGACTTGGATCCAAGAGGAAAAGCAATAATTGAAGCTTGTTTAAGAGGAGCGAGTGTGGAAGAGTATGAAGGAATGTTATAGCGTTTCGCTGCCCCTAACCTCTAAAGGGGAATAAGACGCAGTGTTTTGATGAATTTGGAATTTGAAATGTTTGGAATTTGGATGTTCGTTTAGATTCCGGTGTTTAGTGTTTAGTGTTCGTTTGGAATTTGAAGAGTTTGGAATTTGTGATTTGAAGAGTTGAGAATAATGATTAATTGTGCTGATAGTCATAGGCTTATTGGCACATTATCATATTGACTTCTCTAAACATTCCCACTTCTCACTACAAAACTAACTTCCCTAAATTCAACTAAGTTCTTAACTTCAAATGAAAATTCTAATTACCTATGCTGCTTAAAATATCGTATTATGTAAGCGAAGGCTTCGCTCCAAGCGAAACCTTCGCTAAATTTAAAAACGAAAGACCTTTCATAGCGGACTCCCAGCTTCAAATTCTCGAATAATCTTTGTACTTTTGCGTTCGTAAATCGACAAAGGGTTTTAAAATTTCAATGAAAATAATTACTGAAGCAAATATTGTAGAAGCTGCAGCCTGCCTTCGTGAAGGTGGGCTGGTTGCTTTTCCTACCGAAACGGTGTATGGATTAGGGGCTAATGCGCTTGATGCTATTGCTGTAGCAAAAATATTTGAGGCTAAAAATCGGCCCACTTTTGATCCGCTTATCGTGCATATTTCTGATATCAATCAGCTGGAGCAATTATTTGCAAGCCCAATAGAACCTTTGGTAATGGAACTCGCCAAGCATTTTATGCCTGGACCTTTAACCATCGTCTATAAGAAATCAGGCATTATCCCCGATTTAATTAGTTCTGGTCTCGATACGGTAGCGGTACGGATGCCTGCACATCCATTGGCTCATCAGCTAATAAAGTTGGCTGGAGTGCCTGTAGCCGCACCAAGTGCTAATAAGTTTGGTCAGTTAAGTCCTACGAGTTATAGGCATGTTGCCAAGCAGAAAATGAAAATTGATTATCTGTTGGCGGGCGATGATGAAAATAATTTAGTAGGAATTGAATCTACGGTGGTATTGGTGGAGAATAATACTTGTACTATCCTTCGTCCGGGAGTTGTAACGGCCGAAGATATTAGAAGCAAAATGCCTGATATAGAATTGTATTCAGCAGTCCGAAACGATAAAATTTCATCGCCAGGTTTACTCGATAGCCATTATTCGCCTAATAAACCACTTTATTTTGTTGAATATAACATGATTGATTTACCCGTTGATTCGGGACTAATACTGCACAATGCCAAGCAGAATAAACGAAATGCTGAATTCGTTATTTTCACTTCGGAAGAAGGAAACTTATTGGAGACAGCAGCTAATTTATTCAAATCACTTCACCAAATGGAGGATAATCCTGCCGTTTTACAGATATTTATCGAAAGAGTAGCTGAGAAAGGAATTGGGATTTCCATCATGGATAGGTTGAAAAAGGCTACTTTTCAATACAATAGATAGAATGGAGTTGTCACGAAATTCTTTTTGATGCTTGTTCGTAGTAACTGAGCGACCGCTTAAAGCGGTCTGTCAGATAAATAGGTCATCTCTATAATCATATCATCCCTTCGGGATTGAATATCTGGTTCGGTTGTTTTCTATAATCATCTCTATAATCATATCATCCCTTTGGGATTTACTTTATGGTTCGGTTGTTTTCTATAATCATCTCTATAATCATATCATCCCTTCGGGATTTACTTTTTGGTTTTGTTTCTTTCTATAATCATGCCATCTCTATAATCATATCATCCCTTCGGGATTGAATATCTGGTTCGGTTGTTTTCTATAATCATCTCTATAATCATATCATCCTTCGGGATTGAATATTTGGTTAGAAGTAATAATCGAGTAGGGGACAAGCAGTTTCCTGTACGCTTGATGTGATGTGTTTCAAGCGGTTGGGAAACCGCTTGTCCCTCGTTATTTTATTTTTTCTCTTTGATAACCTAATTGTAAAAATCTATTTCCTACAAACCACGCGTAAAAACTAATTTGCTATCAGTTGATTTTTGAGGACTGAACCAGTAATTCTCCAAGTCGAAGCCTTTTATGTCTTCAATATTATCTATCTTATTTTCAATAATATAACGAGCCATCAGCCCCCTGGCCTTTTTGGTGTAAATTACCACCTGACGATATTTATCCTCTTTGTATTCGTAGAATTCTACATCAATTATTTTTAAGTTAGAATTGTTTACATCAAGCACTTTCATGTATTCAGCCGAAGCCAAGTTAATTATAAAATCGGGTTTTCCAGAGTTTTTCAACGCCTTTGCTACTGACTTTGTGACTCTTTCTCTCCAAAAAGCATATAAATCTCTACCCATAGGATTGTCGAGTTTAGAGCTTACTTCCAATCGATAAGGTTGCATCAAGTCGAGCGGACGCAGTATGCCGTATAAACCAGAAAGTATTCGCAAATGGTTTTGAGCATACTCTAAATCTAAATCTGACAAACTCCCAGCATCGAATCCTTTAAATACTTCTCCGTTGAAAGTGAAAATTGCTTCTTTGGAATTTTCGGGCGTAAAGGGAATATGCCAATTGAAATACCTGTCAATATTCAGATAGGTCAAGTCAGTATTGATGGCCAATAATTCCGCTAATTCTTTGGGCGATAATTTCTGAATCAATTTTACCAGTTGATTCGCCTGTGTCATAAACTCAGGTAAACTGTGTGAATTGCTAATTGGTTCGGCATTAGCGTTTTGTATTTTTGCTGGAGAAAGTAGGATTAACATGGTAAGTAAAATTATTTCGGAATGAGATTTTGCTAAATCTGGTTAATTTTTTACAGTAATAGACATTATATCGTTGTTCAACTCGCTTCGGGGTTGCATCTATGTATTTACCATTTAACCATTAACCATTAACCATTCACGATTTAAGAAGTTGAAGATTATCAGCGAATTAGAATACTATAAATACGACATTATATTATTCTCATTACATAATTTTAAAAATTCTGAAAATTGAAATAAAAATTATTTTTGGAAAAAAGACGATAGTCATTATTTGTTCTCTATATATTTAAAAAATG
>JBBSCW010000289.1:0-4386 GCA_038249855.1 Bacteroidales bacterium | reverse complement strand
TCAGGCGATCAATCAGGGTATCCGTTTTGGTGTTTCGCCGCGAGGCATTTGGAGTATAAGTTCCGCTGCTGCAAATAAATATGGAGTGACATTGCCAACAGGTATTAGCGGGGCAGACAATTTTAATGAAATTTATTGTGATGCACTGGCATGGTTGAGTCAGGGTACGATTGACTACATTTCACCTCAACTCTATTGGGCAACTTATCCTACTGGTGCAAAAGCTCAGGACTATAATATGCTTGCACCATGGTGGCAAAGTATTGCCGATAAATACGGTCGGCATTTTTATTCAAGTCAGGCTCTTTACAGAGGATGGAATCAGTCAGAAATTGGCTTGCAAATTGATAAAAATCGTTCCGCCAGCTCGGTTTCTCCGGGTTCCGTGTTTTATAATACCTCTTATTTCATTTCTGAAAATTATGCTCCTTTCCTTAAAACTAACTATTTTCAATCTCAAATACTGCCTCCAGTCATCAGCTGGAAGTCGAGTGAAGTGTTTTCTATATCCAATGTGGAGAAAAATGAAAACACCCTCTCATGGAATTCTGATCAAACCGACGGCAGTTTTGTGATTTTTGCCGTCCCCAATATGCTCACATCAAATCCGATTAACGGATTTAGTTATATGCTGAAAAGGCATTGGACGAAAAACAACACATTCGATTTAAGCAGCTACTCATCATTAAAAGAAACGCACGGTTTTGCTGTTGCAGCAGTGAATAGACTTGAGAAAATGTCGACACCGGTTTACGAAAACGCCATTATATTTGCGGGTTCTTTAACATTAAAAACTTCATTTAATACCTTCGTCGAAAATTCTCAATTACATCTGATTGTGAATCAACCTGAAAATGTAATTGTTTATTCAATCACTGGTGTTGTGGTTTATCGAGGTCGTGTTGATAATGAGTTAATCATTTCATTGCATAAAGGGGTTTATCTAATTAAAATCAATGGTAAAACGACGAAGATTGTTATTTAACAATAACTTGCCAGTGTCAATCTAATTTAATGATTTCATTCAATTTAATCACTGCATATTTTAAAATTGAAATTTTATAGATAAACTAAATATTTGTGTCTATTTTAAACCTTTACACTATAAGTTGGTCAAATGATTACAAAAGGAATTAGATAATCATTGAAATAATTAAAAAAAGTAAAGTATGAAAAAGAATGTGTATTTAGTAATGTGTATGATGTTTATTTTGACGTTTACACTTTCGGCTCAAAGGCAAAGAATGAACAAAGCAAGGACACCTCAAAACTGTGAGCAAAGAATGGACAATCGTCAAAGGGGCATGGTTACACCTCAAATGCGAGCCGATAGAATGGCAACCGAACTTGGACTTAGTGAAAACGAAAAAGCAAAAGTGAAAGATCTTTTTGAAAAGCAAGATGCCAACAAAGTAACAAGAATGGATGAAATTCAAAAAATGAAGAAAGAAATGAAGGCGAAATTTGAAGGTGACAGAAAATCAAATGAAGCTGAACTCGAAAGAATCATTGGCAAGGAAAAAATTCAGAAATTGGCAGATAAACGTGCGGAAATGAAGAGTAAAATGGCTGATCATCAAAAAACTAATCATCAGAATCGTCCTAGTTCACCCAAAATGAAGAATAGAGAAAAGAAAGAAATTTAAACAAACTAATTTTTAAGCAAAATGCCCACAGATATAATTTCGATGGGCATTTTCTATGTCTTTATTATTTCATCATTCCACAGTGCTTTTAAGAATTCTGTTGCTGGAAAAATCTCAACTCCATTCATAATACGCTTGTTTTTATCCATTGAAACAATTATTGTTCGAGCTTGTGGAAAATCTTCTAGAAATGCTTTTAAGCCCTTTAAGTGTCTTGAATTTACTTCGTTACTCGATTTAATTTCTATGGCAACACTTCCATGTCCAATGATAGCATCGACTTCGAATCCGCTACTGGTGCGCCAGTATGTCACACTTTCATTAACACAAAAATGCCCACTGATATAATTTCAGTGGGCATTTTGTTTGTTTCCAATTTCAAAAACAGTCTTTAAAGTACCCCTTCGGGGGATTTAGGGGGCTGCTAACAAACAGGATTGGGTTTAATCAGTTTAAAAAAGTCGTTTCCTTTATCATCTACTAAAATAAATGCAGGGAAATTTTCGACCTCGATTTTCCAAATTGCTTCCATGCCCAATTCTGGATATTCCAAACATTCCACTTTTTTAATGCTGTTTTGAGCTAAAATAGCCGCCGGACCACCAATTGAACCTAAGTAGAATCCACCGTATTTATGACAAGCATCTGTTACTTGTTGGGTACGGTTTCCTTTGGCAATCATGATCAGACTTCCACCATTTTCCTGAAACAAACCAACGTACGAATCCATACGACCTGCTGTGGTAGGACCAAACGACCCAGAAGGCATTCCTTTGGGAGTCTTGGCGGGACCAGCATAATAAATTGGATGATCTTTCAAATACTGTGGTAGAGGTTTACCTGCATCAAGCAATTCTTTAAGTTTGGCGTGGGCAATATCTCTACCAACTACGATTGTACCGCTCAACGACAAACGAGTTGAAACTGGATATTGAGTGAGTGTAGCCAAAATGTCTTTCATCGGCATATTCAAGTCAATTTTCACTGCATTTCCTTCACCTTCTTTGCGGTATTCTTCGGGTATATATTGTCCAGGATTATCCTCCATTTTCTCTACCCAAATTCCTTCTTTATTAATTATTCCTTTGATATTTCTATCGGCAGAACAAGAAACACCCATGCCTACGAAACAAGATGCCCCATGGCGTGAAAGCCGTACAATACGAATATCATGTGCAAAATATTTACCTCCGAACTGTGCTCCAATTCCACATTCCTGAGCTGCTTTCAATACTTTTTGTTCCATTTCTAAGTCGCGGAAAGCCTGACCAAGTTCGTTACCAGTTGTTGGCAGTTCGTCAAAATATTTGGTAGAAGCTAACTTAACTGTTTTCATACAGGCGTCAGCCGAAGTTCCTCCAATTACAAAAGCAATATGATAAGGCGGACAAGCTGCCGTTCCCAAAGTTTTGATTTTTTCGGACAAATATTTCTCTAACGAAACTGGATTCAACAAGGCTTTGGTTTCTTGAAATAAATAAGATTTATTGGCCGAGCCACCACCTTTGGCTATGAATAGGAATTTATATTCGTTGCCATGATAGGCTACTAAATCAATTTGAGCAGGCAAGTTTGTTCCCGTATTCACTTCGTCGTACATATTGAGTGCGGCATTTTGCGAATAGCGTAGATTTTCTTCGGTATAAGTTTCGTAAATGCCTTTCGACAAAGCTTCTTCATCGGTTCCGTTGGTCCACACATTGTTGCCTTTTTTGGCATAAACTGTTGCAGTACCAGTATCCTGACAGAATGGAAGCACTCCTTTTGCTGATATTTCAGCATTACGAAGCATAGTTACAGCCACATATTTGTCATTATCGCTGGCTTCTGGATCGGCTAAAATGGCTGCTACTTGCTTTTGATGTTCTGGACGAAGTAAAAAAGAGCAATCGTGCATGGCAGCGCGTGCTAACTTGGTTAAACCAGCTGGTTCTACTTTGAGGATTTCCTGTCCATCAAAATCCGAAACCGACACATGCTCTTTGGTGAGTAAATAGTACTCCGTTTTTTCTTTTCCCATTGCAAATGGGTCTTGATACTTAAATTCTTTGGCCATGATTATATTTTTATTTATACATCCCGAAACTTCGGTCAGTTGATTTCTTATTTAAACTTGTTGCAAAATTAATGAATTTTTTCCGTAATAAAGAACCGTTTTCACAGATATTGCAGCTAAAAGTCACCCGTCAGAGGATTTAGGGGGATTTTTTCTTGTAACAAAGTTTCAGAATAAAGAGTTTGTTTGTACATTTACAGTCCCAAAATTAAAGTTTAGCCAGCGATGATAAATGTAGACAGTATTATACAAAAGTATTATACAAAAAGTAGTGATTTATATAAAACATTAGTGATTCATAGTCATCAGGTTACACAGAAAGCTATTGAAATAGCTAAAAGAAGAAAAGATCTCCAACTTGATATTGATTTTGTGTTTGAAGCGGCTATGTTACACGATATTGGCATTTTCAAATGTTATGCGCCCAGAATATTTTGCATAGGTACTCATCGCTATATTGAACATGGATATTTAGGAGCAGACATACTTCGAAGCGAAGGATTTGAACGACATGCTTTGGTTTGTGAAAGACATACCGGAGTCGGTTTCACAAAGGAAATGATTGAAAAAAACAAACTTCCATTGCCTCATCGGAATATGATTCCTCAGACAATGGAAGAGCAATTAATATGTTATGCCGACAAGTTTTACTCCAAATCTCATTTAGGTGAAACGCATACTGTG
>JBBSCW010000288.1:0-4425 GCA_038249855.1 Bacteroidales bacterium | reverse complement strand
TGGAATGGAGCGAAACTGGCTGCTTATTGTGGGTGGATTGGTGAAACTCTTGACCGAAGTGGCAAGGGTTTCGCCTGTGGGTGGAAAAGCAGCCGTAAAGCGAAATGTAATGACTGGTTGGATTTGTGGCATGGAGAGACTGAGGCATTTATGCTGTGGGGTGCTGAGGTGGGTGAAATGAACTGAACGGAATGGAGAGTAGGGCGGACGCGTAGTGAGGTACGAACAGCGTCCCCCGAAGCGAAATGAGAGAAGTGAATAAACCTACCGCAAGCACAAGTAATAAAACTCGATATATTTTTCTTTTCACTGCACAACTGTTGGGTGGTGGGGCTCTTGAGGTCTTATATTGCCGGTACGGCTAAACAACTCACCGATTAGGTGTTTTATTCTTACCGCTCTGCCTTTAGGCGCTTATTCTTCGGGGAGCGTAGCGGGGCAAAGCGTTGATTTTGTGCGGCTATTATACATAATTTGGTTATGGGCTTCCTTATTAATTTGGCTATTCGCCAAAGGAATGACCATAACTTCATGTTATGTATCTTAGCTTTGGGTTGGTTTTTTCTGGCGCATTTCAGGCACGGTGGTGGCGGTTGGAGTGCCTGATTTCTTTTTTGCCTGTGTGTGGATTGGCTTATTGATTTATTTGAGGAACGAGAAAAAGCAATGTGCCAAATGTGGGTGGATTGCAAAAAGTGTGACAGAAAAAAACAACAGCAGGGTTGATTGTGCGGAGGCAATAAAAAAGACCGTGCAAGCCCAGAGGTACGAAGGGCGGGGATTTTTTATTGCTGGTGATTATTGCCCTGCGGAGCTGCCCGTAATTATCTTACAGGCGAAGCCTGACCGCTTTTATAAGATATTGACACTAAAAAATGTCCCGCTTGCAGTTCTTACGGTATGCAAAACGGATACTGTTATCTTTGGGGAGTACTATACTTATCCGACATTGATCCGACATATCCGACATCTTTCCGACATTGATCCGACATTGATTAATTCATAATAAGTAGCTTTTTTTTCTCCAACTCGTCTCAAAATGCCATTTTCATCAAAATATCTAAATCTCGCAAAGCAGTCCTGTCTGTTATTCCATCATTTACTTCCAAATACTGAAGATTGTGTAATTTTTCCTTTTTCTTTTACATACAACACCGCTTTAACTTGTCGTTGATTTAGTCCGAATTTTTGTAATTGTTCTTCTGTAAAATTATCTTTGAAAAGTGTGACCAAGAATCCACCGTCACGCTTCGTGAGTTCAGGTTCGGGCAGTTCTGAGGCTTTGCAGGTATCAATGATCTTGATTGTTCCACGTCCCCAAGTATCAATCAGCCCGCCTTTAAAACAGACATCGGCGATAATCGGGTTACGGGGTTTTGACGAATGTGAGCGTTTTAGCGATTCCAAACTTATTCCTTCCGGCAACAAGCCGTCGTTCCAACTACTGATTTTATCATCATTGTATATACCCGAATTTGAGTTTGTGCACCCATATAGTTACGGTGAACGGCGTTTAGCAACATTTCACGAATAGCAGGGACAGGATATTCACCCTTTTCAACCCTGTACATTCCTTCAAATTCAATGTGGTGAATAAGAAACTTATGATTCAATTGCGCCAACACGTTTCTAAGCAAAACGATTAGATTGCCTTCTTCTACTTCTTGAAATCGCAGGTCGGTATTATCATTAACGAAGCGACCGATTTTCACAAATGCGCTGGGATAAAAACGACCCGGATCTTTGCCGAACAAAATTATGGCAGCCCGTTTGAGGTGCCCATTTTCGGTGAGCCTGAGCTTGTCGAAGATTTCTTCTGTTGTCAAGCCCTCAACATCCGGCAAACGGCCTTTTTCTTTTGACATTAGCAAATAAGAGTTGAATGCTTTTTCGTCAATATCATCGAATGTTGCCCGAGTTTCGATCACATCGTCCCATGTTTGACCGGAACGTTTAAGCAAAAACTCATTAAGCGAAGCTCCCGTTAATTCATGTTTAGTGCTTCCAGTTCGGTAATAATATTTTCCCCTCAATGAAATAGGTACTGAATAAGGCTGTGTAATAATTTCGATAAAATAAGATTCTCCCTCCTGATGTAAATTTAGATTAGCAGTAATCTCCATTGTATCTCTGATTTACCTTTGGTGAATCTCGGCTGCGCTTGGCAAAGTCAAAACAAGTTTTGCTATTGCTCTCATTTGCTCGAGATTTTATTGGGAATATCATTCATTAAACGCTTGTAGTTTTCGACACCCACAACCTGACCTGCATCATTTTTACCAATATAAATGATACCACCCTGAGCATTAGCAAAACCACAAACCCATTTCAGGTATTACTCTTCGCTTGATTTTCGGCTACGGTTCGACAAACTCAAACAAGTTTGATTTGCACTCACCTTGCACGAAAATTCATCATGCCAGCTCTGTTTGTATTCTATGTTTTGTTGTTCGGGCATATATTTGCTTTGAAAGAGAAGTTCTACGATTTAGTATTAATTCTGCAAAGTTACAAAAAAATCAAAATAATTGCACATTCTAAAAGTCAAATACGGCAAATTGAAAACTTAAGAATTTATCATTGAATGTTGAGAACAAAAAACTATAAGGGTTAAGCTCAATTTATGGTAACATTATTGAAAATAGTAACAATAGTAACATTGGTAACAGGTGTTACTATTGTGACCAATTGTTACCAATTGTTACTAAATCCATACTTGAGACTACTACAAACCCAATTTCATTTCTTAGAATGATATAATCCATGCAAATAATATAATTGTGTATTGTTATGCGAAATGCAACGCATTATGTTTGTATGCTGATAATTGGTTGATTATAATGTCAATATTTGAAAAAAATATGACTACAAATATCAAATCTCTAATTGATGAAAAATTTTGGAACATCACAAATAAAAGATTTTTAGCATGAAAACGAAAATCATATTATTTTCACTATTTATTCAGTTTATGCCTCATATTTATGGACAAGTAGCTGATAAAAGCACATATCTAAACAATATCATAACCGAGTTTCACAAGAAATGGCCAAACAACCGTACCATTAATTTAGTATTTCATGGACATAGCGTTCCTACAGGTTATTATACTGCTGCTATTGGTGTAAAGACTTTTGATTCATATCCTTTTTATACATTGAAATTGTTGAAAGATAAATACAATTTTGCAGTTATTAATTGTATAATAACTTCCATTGGAGGCGAAAATGCAATACAGGGAGCAAAAAGATTTTCAAAAGAAGTATTATGCCATAAACCTGATGTTTTATTTATTGACTATTCTTTAAATGATAGAAAACAAGACATCGTAAAGGTTAGGAAGTCGTGGGAATCAATGATAAAAAAAGCATTGAAAAAGAATATCAAAGTTATTCTTTTTACTCCAACTCCAGATTTGACTGAAAATATATTAGATGAAAATACGCCTTTGGAATTGCATGCTAATCAGGTAAGAGCACTTGCTGCAAAATATAAGATTGGATTAGCAGATTCCTATTCAATATTTAAAGAAATGGCACAAAAAGGAGTCGTATTGAAAGATTATATGTCGCAAAATAATCATCCGAATGAAAAAGGACATCAATTAGTTGCCAATGAAATATACACATGGTTTTCAGCAGCTGACAATCCAATATTAAAATAAATCAAGATGAATAAAAAACTACTATTTTCACTTCTTCCGGTTGGTGTAAGTGCATTTTCATCCATGGCAGCAAGCAAAGTAGCCGAAAAACCCAATGTATTATTCATTTTAATAGATGATTTTGGTTATCATCAAATGGGTTGTTATGGTAGTAATTATTACGAGACCCCCAATTTTGATAGGTTTGCATCTGAAAGCATGAAGTTTACAAATGCTTATGCTGCTGCCGCATTAAGCTCACCCACCCGTGCGTCCATTATGTCTGGGAAATATCCTACAAGACTTAATCTGACTGATTGGCTTAATGGATATGCCCCACCAGCTAGTGCAACGCTTACAGTGCCAGATTGGACTAAAAATATGCAATCATCTGAGATCAGGTTACCACAATTAATGAAAGCGAATGGTTATCGTACTTCCTTAATTGGCAAATGGCATTGTAGTTCTTATACTACTGGTTTTGATGAAGTTTTACGTTTTGATGGGCCAAAAACCGCCGACGCTTTTAACGGATTTTAAACCCATAAAATGAGGTACAATCGTGATTGTAGCGATTATATTTGTATTATGTAGCAACAAATAATATAATATATAAAACTGTATAATAATTATATAACTATTGTATAGTAGTAACAAATATATTATCTTTGCGGCATGTATATACAAAACAACACAATCAAGAAGAACGGCAAGAGTTACACTTACCCTCTACTATGCCGTAAATACAGGGAGAATGGCAAAATAAAGACTGAGGTAGTTGC
>JBBSCW010000287.1:0-4468 GCA_038249855.1 Bacteroidales bacterium | reverse complement strand
TATTAAATATCCCAACTTATATAATGTCTATTATCAAACACGCGTAAAGCATATTTTGCTTCACGCGTGTTTTTTTATAAAGTTATTTTTTGAAAGCAAACATACTCCAGCTTAGCTCTGGCACAGATTTGCAATCGGTGCCAACACAGAATAAAAGATATTGTTTTTAATAACAGGTCACATACCTCCGCCATCGGGGCATTTTATAAAATGTAACATATATTAAATTTAGTCGAATTAAGCAAAACAATTGCTATTTTTCATAACTTTGTAACATTAAATTTAAGAAGAATGTTGAACTCGTAATATATCGACAAAATAAGTTATTTAAAACTAACTAAAAGAAGAAATTAAAACCCAGAAAAAAGAATATTGGTAAAGCACAAAACCTTATCAGTACATTGAGCAATATTGTTCAAAACCTTCAACAAAAGTGATATCGGATTTGTAAAATAAATTGAAGTTACTGTGAATCCGAAAGGAGGGATTGAGAAAGAAATTGTTACGCTGACCGTAAAACTAACTGCTAAAAAGGAACTATTCGGGAAAAAGAAAGACGCAGTAAAAAACAGTAAGACCGAATGTGAAAATGAGAACTAACTCAATCAAGCCATACGTGATTTAAACTTTGCAGCAGGAGGCTTCGAAATTTCAGTATAATATCTAACTAATATAATTAATCATGCAATTTAAAACAATTTTACTTATTTGCTTATTTGCTTTCAATGTGGCTTTTGCTGCCAACAATATATTCGCTCCACGAATAGAAGGAACAATTAGAGGAAAATACGAGTATTTTACCGAAGACGAAACCCACCGTTTTCAGGTACGCAATGCACGCTTTAGCATAAGAGGGCAAGTGAATGAACTTACAAGCTATAAAGCAGAGATTGACCTCTCCGACGAAGGTCGCACCCGCATGCTCGATGCATTTATAAAAGTCAACCCAAACAAAAATCTAGCATTTACCATTGGACAACAAAAAGTAGCCTTTAGTACCGACAATTTACGTTCGCCTCACAACCAGTACTTTGCCAATCGGTCGTTTATGGCCAAACAACTCATCAACTTGCGCGATGTAGGCGCTTCAATCGAATATCACAATCAAAAGCATATCCCTTTCAATCTTTTTGCAGGCGCTTACAATGGACTTGGACTTTATACACAGGACAAAACAATGAAGCTCAACGAATTAAGCTATGCCATTCGAATGGTTATATTCCCCGAAAATAATTTTCAATTATCATTAAACTACAACACCATTCATCCATACACCATACGCATGAATTTTTACAACATGGGTGTGGAATACAACAATAAAAATTTACGTTTAGAAGCCGAATATCTTTACAAAAACTATTATGGATCAGACGAATTAAACAAGAAAGTAACACATGGCATGCATATTTTTGCTGTTTACAGTTTTAAAACCAAAGAAAAAACCAAATTAAAGTATGTAACTCCGGTAGTTCGGTACGATTATATGTCGGACAATGACCGTTACGAGATAGTAAATTCAACAAATATAAAATTGAGCAACCTCCAAGCCAGAGGTCGCCTAACAACCGGTGTGATATTGAGCTTTGGCGAGCTTTTCTCCAACGACATTCGGCTTAACTACGAGCACTACAATTGGCCTGATGGATCGAATGCCGACAGCAAGTTTGTAGCCGAATTTGTGGTTAAATTTTAAAGTGCAAACGCAAGATTTATTGCTGTAGGCGCTTAGACCCCACTTCAAAATGATATTTAGCCACCCCAACTGGCGCAAATTACTATTCTCGAACTTGCTATTGCTTTTCGCATTTAGTTCGTTCATTTTATTTTTTTTATGTTCAGCGTTCGTTTGGAGGAAGAAAACGTTGGGCTTACGCAAAAATCAGTGAGGAATTGTCCGCAAAGCAAAAGTTGGAAAACAAGCGAATTCGGACGTTACCGATTCGTCTAATTATTTAGTGGAAGCCGACAGTTCGTCAATGATTTTTCAACTAATCAAAGTCGCTCTTTTTTATTTATTGCTGTTGCCCATAACGGATAGGGCTAGCCGCCACCGCCCACGAGCCACACTGTCTGACTGCGGAATCTCGATAGCTATCGTTGATCGGGCAGGTGGCTTGGATAACCTATGTATTAGGTGTAAGTTGTTTTTCAGAAAATTTGTGGTCTAATTTTTTCAAATAATTATCAAGAAGAGATAAGCTCTGTTATTATTTGTTTTAAAATTCTTTTCGAGTAGTCTGAAACTAAGTCAATCCAATCTGATATTTTACTCTTCTCTGTTGTGTTTGTTCCCCAATATTCAGATAATTCAATAGCAGAAGTCTGACCAATTGTCTCAATAATAAAGTTTAAATTGGTGAATAAATTCATGAAAATTCGAGGGATATTACTGTAAGTTTTATTTCTAATAACGATTGAACCTTTCCCACCTGCTGTAAATAAATTTCTAACATCTCTACAAACAACAGCTTTGCGAGTAACTACCCAAATGGAAAATCGTCCAAATTATCGCTTCTATTGCTAAATAATACAGGGAAATAAACGATATCCAATTAAACTAGCAAATTCTTATGGTGACGATATGCCTGTTGATACAATTTTCCAAAACCTTTGAAGCAATTATCCGTAGAGATTTTACTGCATATGGCAATGTTGTACTTGTTTCGGGTGCTGTAATAGATGGTATTGCGAGAAATAGCCTTTTAATACAATTCATATAGTTTTATGTGTTTCAGGTTTAAAAATATTGAGCATGAACGATTTTTTCCATTAAATGAACGTGTTTTCTTATTTGTTGAAATTTTATTACTATAGTTTTGCATAATCAAATCGGTTCTCAAATAACTTGATGAATCAAATCTATTTACAGTAAGAATCAATTACAACGCAAAACTACAGCCATTTCAATTATAAAGTTTCGGCTTGTTGATATATAAATGCTTACAATTAATATAGTCTTATGTATTTCAGTTTTAAAAATATTGAGCATGAACGATTTTTTCCATTAAATGAACGTGATTTCTTATTTGTTGAAATTTTATTAATATAGTTTTGCACTATCAAATCGGTTCTCAAATAACTTGATGAATCAAATCAAATCTATTTACATTAAAAATTATCATTATGAAAAAAACTTTACTTTCAATTTTTGCAGCAGCTGCACTGATGGCGCAAGCGGCTAATTTTATTCCTGGGAACATTGTGGTGTCCAAAGTTGGTAATGGCACACTCACTGTTGCATCAGGTGGTGTATCAGTCCCTGTAACACTTGAAGAATACAATACTACTACTGCGGACCAAACTACACCGGTTCAGGCATTTCCTCTGAATGCTGACCCTTCAAGTACAGCACTAACATTAGGTGGTTTAGCTGGCGAAGGTCAAATAAGTCTTTCAAAAGACAATCGTTTCATCACAGTTTTAGGATACAATTCGGCAATAAATGTTGTTGCTGCTACAGCTGGTGCTGTTACAGGGCATAGATCATTGAACAAATCAGTTGCTAAAATTGATAATGCTGGAAATATAACGTATTACAACCTTGCAGTTGGTTCTGGACAAGCCTCTAAGAATACTGTAAGTACCGATGGGTCTAACTTTTGGAATGCCATTGGTAATGTGGGGATTTCTTATTTTTCTGACCCAGGAACTATTACACCTCTTGTTATAGGTGCTTCTGGTACATTTTATCGTTCAATGGAAATATTCAATAATAAAGTGTATTTGCTTACAGGTACAAATGATTTGTTATATAGTAACTCCGATTTGCCAACAGCTGCAGCTTCTGCTACTAATACGCTTACAATGCCTGATGGTGGAGCTGCAACCAGTGGTTATGGTTTTGTATTTCTCAATTCAGGTTCAGGAAATAGTTGGAATGGATATGATCTTCTCTATGTTGCCGATATTAATGGTGGTTTAAGAAAATTGTATTACAATGGAACAGCATGGGTGTTTGTTTCGAAAACTAGTGATAATACAATTTATGGTTCATGGGGAATTCACAGTTTAGCTGGACGTATTGAAAATGGCAAACCGGCGCTTTATACAACAGCTGGAAATGGAACAAAAGTTGCGAATAAGATATTCAAAATGGTAGATAATCAGCCATATAATGAAGTTATGAGTACGGTGACTTATACCACTATTGCAACAGCTCCTGCTAATTACAGTTTCAAAGGCGTAGCTTTCGCACCACAAATTGTCCCTTCAGCCCCAACAGCTATTGCTGTTGCTCCAGGGAATACTCAATTGTCTGTAAGTTTTATAACCCCAACAAATGATGGTGGTTCGGCTATAACTAACTACAAATACTCTACGGATGGCGGTGTTTCATTCACAGCCTGTTCGCCCGTACAAACTACAAGTCCAATATTAATTACGGGTTTATCGAATGAGACACTTTATAATGTTCAAATAAAAGCTATAAATACAAATGGGGATGGAACATCAAGTGAGATTAAATCAG
>JBBSCW010000286.1:0-4484 GCA_038249855.1 Bacteroidales bacterium | reverse complement strand
CGAATGGCTTTTGCTGTTTCTACCAGATTGGTTTCGTTGCTAAATTTGTATTTAGCACCAACAGTTTGAGTGCCGATAACATAATTAAAGTCGTTTATTCGCTTTTCAAATTTGCAGCTTTTTTGTTTTTTTGCAACAACAATTCCAGCAAATAACACAAGAATTGTAAAAATTAGAATTTTTCTCATATACTTAATTTATAAAATTATTTTATGCGTACTAGTACAATTATTTTTTTGAATGCGAACAATGTAACTACCGGTAGACATGTATATCTCTTTTTTCTGATTAGGAAATAATGTTGACATACTCAACAGTGAACCGTTAACCGAAAAAACGCAAATCTGTCCCACAATGTTATTATTTTCGATGATTATTTTATGTCCAAATCTGCTAATATTTACATCTGTATTTTTCAGTGCCGGAACATCAACCGAAGTGGGTTTTGTTGATAAATAGTTTGATGCCCAGCTTGCGTATTCTAAATAATTCGGCAATTTTTTATTTATCAATTTGTAGTGGCCAACATATTGCTTTGCAGCCTCATAAAAATAAATTAGAGTATAATAAAGAGGCTGTTTCTCGTTTTGGTCATTTATCAGCCAGAAACCACGATGACGATTATTAGTACTATCGAATTCGTTGTTATACATTTCCCAGTACAGTACAAATGGACAGCCCCAAGCAATGGCAGTTTTGAAAAATGCGCGGTTATCCGATTCATGCTTGTAAATATCGCAACCCGATTTTTCAAGAGAATTGCCTATTTCTCCAATAAATACTCGCTTGCCAGTAATACCAGCTTTTGGAGGCAAATTAGCTTCTATATAATCTAATACAGCATTGTATTTTGTCTGATCATACCATTGAGCATCATAGGAGGAGTAGGACACAAAATCTACATTTGTTAGAGGCAAAACACAATTCACAACCCTTTTTTTAGCATTGAATTTTGCATCAACCACCTGATTCACTTCTACGTAAGTGTACACCATTACATTGCTGAATGTAGTTTCGCTTTTTGCTTTATCTACCGCATTTTGACGTGTACGTAACCATTTGGCCATGTTTTGACAGCGTTCGTCCGATGGCACGTAATTGCGGTCGTAGTTAGGCAATAAATACCAGTCGCCTTCCCAATGTCCGAGGTAAAATGATTTACCAGTATTATTATATCGAGTAAGTAAATATTTTGTTAAATCATATATCTGAATGGAATCTTCTGTTCGTTCGGATTCAGAATAACCATTTGCCCAGTTGGAATGACTCCGTGCCCAAAAGAAATAGTTATTAAAAGGCATATCAATAGCCTGACGAAAAGATGAATTGTCGCTAACAAGTGAGGTTAAGGTCGAGTAACTGCCCGAAACGCCAGCATAAGAGCTCACTGCCAATGATATTTTTAATGATTTTGAACCCATGTTGTAGATAGCTTTCGCTGTTTCTATCAAGGCATCTTCCTGAGTAAACTTGTATTTTGGACCGATGGTTTGAGTGCCTAGCACATAATTATAGTTTTCCACCTCAGCATCGTACTGTGCTAAAAGGTGTAAGGAACACAGACATAGAATTATTGTAAAAGTTATTTTGCTCATAATTTCTTTTTCCATATTCTTTCAATTTCAGTTACAACAGGTTTGGCATCACCATCGAAGTCGAAAATAGAAGTATTCGCCGTACAGGGGAAACAATCGTGTCCCATCCAAATAAGGAAACCGCCACATTGAGGGAAACGGTTTTTAGCAGCTTCCACAGCTATACTCAGGCCTTTCGTTTGTCGGATCTGCTGCCATGTTACATATTCTTGAAGGTTTTCGGGCTGACGATTAAATTCTAATTCAAACTTATCAGTTTCGATCCACCACGAAAATTGAGCCCAAATAGGATTATCAATTGTCGTGGGCAAAGCAGGATAATTTCCTCTGTACTTATTAATCAGTTCTACCGAAGAAGCGCCTGGAACTCCTGCCTCTGAATGAAAAAGTGCATCGGACGATTCCCAGTATTCACGGATATTCGACATATTCTCATCGCTTGGTTCAAAAGGCAACCACCAAGGACCATGTACATCCCATTGAATACCTTGTCCGTTCAATTCAGGATTGTAAAATATGGTAGGACCAGAAGGCGAAGTCGGCATCATGCGCCGGTTGGAGTCGAGTTTTTGTACTATTTCATTTTGTTTAGCTAGCAGGGCGTGCGAAAAATCAAGTGGCAAAGTGTTTGTTTCGTTATACAACTCATTTCCACCACTCCATGCAATAAGAGAAGCATGAAAATGTCGACGGCAAATATAACTTTCAACAATAGTTTCCATCAATGCAATACTTTCGTCATCGTCAGGAGGCGTATTACAAATTCCCGAAGACGAAATTGGAAATTCCTGCCAAACCATTAATCCAAGTTCATCGCAAATAGTATAGAAACAGTCCTTTTCGAGCGTAGCCCCACCCCAAACACGGAGTAAATTTGCACCCATATTTTTGTATTTCATTAGCCATTCACGATACATTTGTTCAGATACATCGGCAAACATAGCACGGATTGGCGTCCAATTTACACCCTGCATAAAAATTAGCTGTCCGTTGACTGATAATAACCATGGATCGGCTTCGGGAGCAGCATTTTCGCAAGGAAGCCACGCTATCGAACGAAAACCAATCTTTCGGTTTATGTGCTGAATTTCATTATTCTCAGACGAATAAAGGGTACAATTAACACTGTATTGACATTGTTCACCCAAGCCATTTGGAAACCAAGCAGCAATATTATGAATTTCAAAATCAACTCCTTTTTCAAATGAATTTGTGTTTATCCATTCCTCTAAAATAAGTTGATTTTCGGCATCATACAATTTAATTTGAATTTTCTCCAAAGAAGATTCTCCTAAAATTTCTCCTTTAATATTTAAAATGCCAATTTCTGTTTTTTTATTGTAAGTGGTTTGGCTGTATAGCGTCGATATTTCTACCGCATCCACTATTTCCAATTGAATATCGTCCCAAATTCCAATTTGCAAAATGCGCGGACACCAATCCCAATTGTAATAAAATCGGGGTTTATTCAGTTTTGTAAGTGAAGTCCAATAAACCTGCCCTTGATAGCGTTCGGGAGAAAAAAAGATGATTGCTAAACGGTTATCCTTTTCTTTTATCGCTGCATTCAACTCAAATTTATAATCCAAATGCGTATTATTAAATGCTCCTACTTTTACACCATTGAGCCAAACTTCGCCATTATCATCTAAGCCTTTACAACTAAGGCGAATTATTTTATTTTTTTCAATTAAATCATTGGGAATATCCACAAAATAAATCCAATGGCGATTTTCAATCCACTCAATATCACGGTAATTGGTGCCAATATTCCAATCAGGAATAATACCGGCATCGAGCAATGATTGCTGAACTGACCCAGGAACACGAGCGGAAACAGGGGGATTTTCGGGGTGCTTTATCCGCATCTCGTCCATTTGATTCCAAAGTCGCCAATAGTGGGGTTTTGTTCCCACCAATTCCCAAGCTAATGAAGATAAATTGATTTGTTTCATGTAAAATATGTTAGATTTCAGGAGATTTTATCAAAATTTATTCGTAAATAATTTGCTTTTTTTATAGCAATAATAACTTTTGATAATAGATTGATTTATTCGTTTCTATTTTTAAAATAACAACTGATCTTAGCGACATTAAATTATTTATAAACTGCAACCTTGAATCAGAAAAATCAGTAGCAAACATTCTACCCTGAATATCAAATACCTTGACGTTTTTAACGGTTTCGCTATCACTTTCAATTTGTATTTCATTTCCTACAACTCTTATCTTAAATTGATTAGCATCAATATTTTTCAAATATGTGTTCGTTGCGTACTGCCACACATTTACTGAGTCGAAACGACATAAATCGTTGTAGGTGCCAAATCCTATTTTTCCAGTTGCAAATTGAGGTTCATTGGTAGTGGCGATTAATTGATTATTCATATAGAGTTTCACCTCATTGGCTTTTTTTTTAAGAATAACGGTATGCCAAGTATTTGAAGTAAAGGGAGTGCCAATATCGGTAAGTTGTGCTGATTTTGTGCCATTTGTAATTTTAAAAATTCCCGAACCTGCATCATCGTTATTTTCGCACAAATGAGCATAAAAGTAGCTGTTGGTGGGTTGTTGGTGTCCCCAAATCAGACATACATCATTCCAAATAGAAGCAGTTTCGTCTACAAAAAGCTTGGCAGACATCACAAAATCACCTACAATATCTTGTTTCAGAAGTGCGATATTATTTTCGGGCGAAGGGATAGTTGCTCCCACAGGATTTGTCAATCGCAAATTTCCGCCTTCAACATCCCAAGTTCCACCAGGCAAAGCAGTTACATTATTTATGTTATCAAAAACTTCCACTAAAACTTTATCCATCACTTCTACTGTGCAGGTTTCTGTTTTATTGCTTTCGGACAATGTGATTGAAATTTCGGCCTCACCGTT
>JBBSCW010000285.1:0-4506 GCA_038249855.1 Bacteroidales bacterium | reverse complement strand
CTTTTTTGTCCATAATCAATTGCTAGAATTCTGCCCATGTTCGTACTTTCGAGCTGCAAAGTTACTAAAATCTTGCGGTTTGGGAAAATTTCAACCATTTTGGATGCTTCTTAAAGTTGGTTAAGTGTCTATTATTTCAAGATAATATGTCTTCAATTATTTTTAGTTTGAGAATTATCACCTATTTTTATAGTCGAATAAGAAATATAATTCAAAACCGTCCTAGCCATGAAAATTTTCCGTACATCTCAAATTCATGAACTCGACCAATATACAATTGATCATGAACCCATTGCGTCAATTGATTTAATGGAAAGAGCTGCTAAAGCCATTTTCACTGAATATATCCTTACTTTTCCAACTACTTTTCCTGTGTATATTTTGGCTGGTTCGGGCAATAATGGTGGCGATGCGTTGGCCTTGGCAAGATTGCTCTTAGAAGCATCCTACAAAGTCAAAATAGTTTTGTTGCATAGCGGAAATCTTTCGGAAGACTGCGAAACAAACAAAAACAGATTGAAAGATCAATTTCCAGGGCATCTGACTATTATAACTGATAAATTTGTTGCCCCCGAAATTTTGCCACAAACAATACTTATTGATGGACTTTTTGGCTCAGGTCTGTCTCGAAAGTTGGAAGGGATTTATGCCGAAGCCGTGAATTGGATGAATGAATCGGGTTGCAAAATTGGTTCAATTGATATTCCTTCGGGTTTACAAGGCGAGGAAAATAGGAACACTTCTGAAGCTATTGTAAAAGCAAACCTAACTTACAGCATACAATTCCCCAAATTAGCTTTTTTATTTCCTGAAAATACTGAATACGTAGGAAAATGGAAATTAATTGATATAGGAATCCTGCCTCAAATTATTGCAGAAACTGAAAGTCATTTTGAGTATTTAGTTAAACAAGACATTCAGCAAATCATTCGTCCTCGAAATATATTTGCTCACAAAGGAACTTTTGGACATTTATTGCAGATAGTAGGGAGTGAAGGAATGGCAGGTGCGGCAGTTCTGTCGGCCAAAGCAGCCATGCGAAGTGGAGCAGGTTTGGTTACCGTTCAAAGTGTTGAAGCAAATCGCATTATAGTTCAAACTGCTGTACCCGAAGCTATTTTCCATTCGCATGATTACATTTCTGTCGCAGCCGAAAAAATTGATTATCAACAATATACAACGATTTCAATTGGCCCTGGAATTGGTCAAGAGAAAACTACAGTCAGTTTTTTGAAAACCTTACTTATCAATCAAAATAATCCATTGGTAATAGATGCTGATGCCTTGAATATTATTTCAAAAAATCCTGATTTCTTGAATTATATTCCCCAAAAAAGTATTCTTACACCGCATCCCAAAGAATTTGAAAGACTTTTCGGAACTTGTGAAAATGGCTATACTCGAATGCTAAAAGCCAATGAAATGGCTGTAAAATTAGGGTTGATTATTGTGTTGAAAGGAGCTAACACCTTGATTGCATTACCCAACGGTCAATTATTCTTCAACAGTACTGGAAACTCAGGTATGGCTACGGCTGGAACTGGTGATGTATTGACTGGAATAATCAGCGGTTTATTAGCCCAAGGTTACTCACCCGAAAATGCCTCGAAACTAGGAGTTTACTTACATGGATTGGCTGGAGATTTAGCCTTAGCAGAGCAATCAGAGGAATCTTTGATGGCTGGTGATATTATAAATTTTATAGGAAAAGCATATAAAGAAATTGCCTCAAATTCTGCTGATTAGCAAGAATCTGAGGCAATTATACAGTATGAATTATTGTTTAAATCAAGAAATTACAAACTTCGACCAATCGCTATTTTCATTATAGTCTTCGACCACTAGGGCAGTTTGATTGAAATTAAACTGAGCCATCAATTGCGAGATTTCTTGTTGTAAAATTGAATCTGCATTTACAATTAAATCTTTCCGAAAACCTAGCTCACCTAATTGTAGCACCAAATCGAGCGAAGCAATGCGACTCAACGCTTTACCAAGTTCCACATATTTTCTTTGCGGCATTTGTGGATCAATAGTAAAATTCAACCCATATTTTAAAGTCTCCGCAGCTCTTTTGGTCAAGCTATGCGATTTCAAGAAAGTATACACATTCGTTTCTTTAAGCGTTTTCATTTGCTTAACAATAGACTCAGTAATTTGGTTGTAAAGTATATCATTAGCACCTTCAAAAATCTGGAAAGGACGACTATCAACTATGCCGCGACCACCGATATGATTCAACTTATAAGCTTCAGCGCCCACCAATTGTACAAGACTTTGAGCAGATTCCTGCATTAAATCAGTGCTTATTGTTTTCACAATATTAGCTTCCAATCCAAAAGGTTGCAAATCGTTTTTTATATCGGCCAATTCGCTGCTTTTGATACTCAAAGCCGAAATAATGGTAAAATTAGCTTGTAATCGTGCTAAATGTTGTTGCACTTGATCGTACGAAAAAAGTTTTTTTCCACTTACCATCCGCTGTCTGCAATGAGAAATTGCTTCATCGAGCATTCGTTTAACAAAACCAAGTGCCATGCCAGGAAATTGTAATCGGCTGCGATGAAGTAAGTCGAGCAACATCATTACGCCAGTTGTTCTTGGTATCAATCTTTGCAATTTGGGAATCTTTACATCTAAAATATTGCGACCATAAGGGATTTGATATAATCCGAGATTTTCAAATTTCTCTTCAACTATAATTTTTTGATCCTGCGCTGTATTATCGCACACAAACAAATCAACATCACGCTGCAAACCTCCATTGGGAGCTTGCTTGCGAGCAGTAAGTACCCAGAAATCAGCCTGTCCTGTCAATCCAGCCCAGTGTTTAGTTCCTTTTAAGTGAAAACTATTTTCATCCTCAGTAAAAAATGTTTGCATATTCAGGGCATCGCTTCCAAAACCGGGTTCGGTAATCATCAGTCCGCCCATATTTTGCTCATTCACAAAACGATCGAAAACAAACTTTTTAACACCTTTCTGCCCGTATTTGATTACAGGCTGTAAAAATAAAGCACTATTGATGCCCATGGTAAGCGACAAAGCCAATGATTCGTACGATGCAGCCGAAAGCATCATCAAATTCTGTTTTACATTGCCACCACGACCACCAAACTCACGAGGAATAACCAGCGACATTGGATTACAAGCCATGATTTTATTAAGTACATCCGGCTCGATGCCCCTTTTAATACTCATCTCGTTTATATCGTTGTCTTGGTGAAACACAATTCGTAGTGTTTCTTTAAAACGAGTCAAATAATCGCTGAATGATTCAGTACTATTGTGTGACGGAACTATATCATTTAAATCTTTGTCATTTTCTCCTTGATGCATTTATTTCATTTTTAATGTATTATCAAATATATTGTATATAAAACTTTCAGTAAAACAAATTCTTTCCCTTTATGTTTAGATTCTCTGAGTATAATTCAAACTTCTTGTTTATAAAATCAAAAACACATATAATTCAGAAACGACTGACAAACTTAAAGTCTATCAGTCGTTACAGTTATTTTTATTTTGAGAATAAGGAATAATATCCCTAAATTACAATTATTTTATTGCCTCAAAAGCCTGTTCCAAATCGGCTTTAATATCCGAAATATGCTCAATGCCCACTGAAACTCTCAACAAACCAGGGAAAACTCCAGCTGTAATTTTGTCTTCGGGAGATAGTTGTTCGTGTGTAGTAGTTGCAGGATGTATTATCAAGGTTTTTACATCACCCACATTAGCCACATGACTGATAAGTTTCAAGCTGTCGATAAATGTATCTGCTTTTGCAGCATCTCCTTTTAGTTTGAACGAAATAACACCACCAAAACCGCGAGTAAAGTATTTTTTAGCCAAACTGTGGTATTTGCTACTCTTCAATCCTGGATAATTAACGTATTCCACCAATGGATTAGATTCCAACCACTCAGCTAATTCCAAGGCATTTTGTACATGGCGTTCTACACGAAGTGATAAAGTTTCCAATCCTTGAATCAACAAAAACGAATTGAAAGGACTGATAGCATTTCCCCAGTCACGTAAGCCTTCAACGCGAGCACGTATATTAAAAGCTATATTTCCAAATGGACCATCGAATCCGAACACATCCCAAAACACCAATCCATGATAACTCTGTGAAGGTTCAGTAAATGTTGGAAATTTTCCATTTCCCCAGTTGAATTTTCCACTGTCGATAATTACTCCTCCAAGTGAAGAACCATGACCGCCAATCCATTTGGTAGCCGATTCCACAACAATAGTTGCACCATGTTCGATTGGGCGAAAAATTGCACCACCAGCACCAAAAGTATTATCCACAATAAGCGGAATGCCATGTTTGTCGGCTACGGCAGCAATGGCTTCAAAATCTGGTATATTCAGATCAGGATTTCCAATAGTTTCAAGATAAAGTGCTTTGGTATTATCGTCAATTAAGGCTTCAAATTCAGCAGGCTCATCGTTTACAGCAAAGCGAGCTTCTACTCCCAAGCGTTTAAACTGATTCTT
>JBBSCW010000284.1:0-4558 GCA_038249855.1 Bacteroidales bacterium | reverse complement strand
GATCTCAGGAAATCATCGAAAAACCAAGCTAAATCCTTATCCGTATGCGATTCAAATTCAAAACGAAGATCTTCTGGCTGAGGGTGTTTGAATTTCCAAGTACGATAATAGTTCTGAATTGTCTTATCGAAAACTGAATCGCCAAGATAAGCTCTCAGATAATTAAATCCGATAGCAGCTTTGTTGTATACCATTTGTCCATAATTGGCTGCACTGAAATCTGTTGATGAAAGGTTTATCGGCTGTTCGAGGTTGTTGCGAGCAGCCATAAGCCATTCGAGTTCCGTCATCCACTGCATAGGTATTTCATCCACATGAAAGAATTTGGCTTGTTTTAGTTTAGGCAAAAAATCCTCCCATAGTTTTTTGTCAGGATAATTTTTGTGCAGGTATCTCATTTCGTAAGATGAAGTAATTCCTTCATCCATAAATGGATAAAGCCGTTCATTGGAAGCAAGTGCTCCACAAAACCAATTGTGACAAGCTTCGTGCGTAATTACTTTATCCAATGAATAAGCATCTTTTGCTAGTCCAATCACCGTGATGCCTGGATATTCCATTCCTGTGCCGGAATTCAAAGCACTTTGTACTGCGGTGAAATTGTTGTATGGATAATCGCCTACCCAGTTTGAATAATCTAAAATGGCACGATCAATATAAGGAATTGCATCTCGCCATAGTTTCAATTGCATGTTCGTAAACATGAGCCATGTAGCCACTTCACGACCAGAATATGGAAGTACAACTTTGCTTTTCAATACATGAAAACGTTTATCGGCAAACCAAGCAAAATCATGAATACTATCTTCAGTATAATGCAATGTTTTCATTTGAGTTGATGAAACAGGGAATCTGTTTATTTTTGCTTTTTTATTACTTATCCAAGAAGTATCAGCTGACAGGCTGTCCAACCTTTCAAGCTCATGTGTAGTTTTCAAATTGCCCGTTGCACCCACTATATAATTGTTGGGCAAAGTAATTGTTACATCAAAACTACCAAACTCTGAATAGAATTCCCCTTGATCGAGATAGGGCATTTGATGCCAGCCATTCTTATCATAAACAGCCGGCTTAGGAAACCACTGCGATATTTGGTATGATTGACCTATGTGTCCTAATCGAGATGTAACTCCTTTCGGAATTTTCACATGAAAAGGTGTTGTTATAAGAATTGTTTCGCCTGGATAAAGCGGTTTATTAAGCATTATTTGGCAAATATCAGGTTGCTTAGGGATTAATGTCCAGGTTACGGCTTGATCGTTTACTTTAAAATCCAACGAATCAATATAACCGCTTAATTCCTCGTCTTTGAACAATCTGGTTTTTCCTTTCATATTGAATATCTGCTTTGCCAAATCAGTATCGTTATTTGAGTAAGCATTTGGCCACAAATGAAAGTAAAGAAATTGAAGAGTGTCGGGCGAATTATTGGTGTATTCTATTTTCTCATACGCACTTAACTCATGGAGTTTGTCGTTCAGCGAAACCTTAATTGTGTAATTTACAGTTTGTTGAAAATAGGGCTGTGAAAAAGCATTCGAAAATAGTCCGAAGATTATCAAACAAACCACTAAAAACTGCTTTGATTTATTTGGTGCGAAATACTCTCTATTTTTTTTCATTAATTAGGTATCTATGTTTTCTGGGTTATGACTTCAACATTTAAAAAATAGAGTTCTGCAAAATACAGAACTCTATATACTTAAATCATTCTATAGATTATAATGATTATGTACCACCAACGAAATTATTTGAAGGTGAAATTAAGCCCAAGAGTCAGATACGTTTTGTCTTGTTTAAAGTCGTTCTTAGACACATTAATACTATATCCGTATTGTAATTGTAGCTTAACTTTCTCAAATCCAGTTCTTAACGTAATTGCAGGTTCCACAAGAAAGTTAGAAGAATTATCTTTTAAGTAATCTACTTGTCCTAGACCTTCATAAATCAAATTTCCTTCAATTTTGCTATACATCAGGTTGACAAACCTCGATGACAATGCTGCTGAGAAATACTTTGATTTGAATCCTAAACTTGGTTGAATACCTACTCTTAAAATATTAGCAGAAATATCACCACCAGCAACGTCCGAAATGTGATTTTCAAAATTGCCAAAACCTAAAATACCATAAGTTTCAAAAATCAATTTTTCAGTTACAGGTTTAAAATATCCAGCACCAAATTCAATAAACTTACCAGAACCACCATTGCCATTGTCAAGATCGGCTGGAATAAATAACCCTCCGTTGGCTTGAATAGCAATATTTTCGGTAATTCCATAAGCTCCTTGAAACTCAACTTGATTTCCATTGCCAGAAAGTGTGAGGTTTGTTTCTCCTTTTTCCGAAATCAAAGGTACATTTTGTGTGTTTGGGGTATAATACTTCGGACTACATGATGAAAATGCTATCGCAACACCAAAAAGAATTAGTTTATTAATTTTTTTCATATCTAATTTTTTTAATGTTGGTTAGCTCCAACATGATTATAAAAGGATTATCAACAAGATGATAATAAGTAACAAAGAAGTTCCACCTATGTAGACATAAGGTCCTTGGTTACGCATCGTTGCTTTAATATCTTTCAATTCGCTTTTCAGTTCCTTTTTTTCTAGAGAGCTCATTTCTGATTTATCCATATCACGGATTTCTTCAACACGTGTTTTATAATCATTAATTTCCTCAGTAGTTAATCTTACTTCGGTAGCATTTACAGAAGAACTTTTCTTAGACGCAAATGTCGTTGTAGCACTTAACGAAAATATCGTTAGTAGTGCAAAAAAAATTGTTTTTTTCATTTTGAATGTTTTTTAATTGGTTGTGTAAAAAATTTATGTAAAAGTAATATGTAGAGCCAATAATCTGTTGTATAATTTTATGTATAAGTTACAACATTCAAATATTTAAATTGCTAGCTCATAACTGATTGCGAAGTAATAAGTTGCTTCGTTCAACTAAAGATAATTATACTTGAACACTGGTCAAGAAATTAAAAATACCAAATACATTGAGTAGCCAAATGATTAAAATAATCACAACTACAATATTCAGGATGTTTTTAATTTTACGATCCATGGGTATATAGGTATTGACTACCCATAGAAGGACACCGACAATGATAATAACTAAAAGAACGGTTAATAGTGGCATAATAATATTTTTTAATGGTTAATATAATTAAGTAAAAGATTATCCTATTGTTCAAGCAATTTATATAGTTCATTCAAATCTGGTGATAAAATCACTTCAGTTCTGCGGTTGGCTGCACGACCTTCAGCGGTATCATTTCCTTTTACAGGCTTAAATTCACCTTTACCTGATGAGGTAATAAGTTTGGGATTAAAGCCATTATCAATAGTCAAAATACGCACGATGGAAGTTGCTCTGGCAGTACTCAAATCCCAATTGTCTTTGAACACTGCAGTTTTTATTGGAATATTATCAGTATGACCTTCTATCATTACTGAAATGTCTTTTGTGCTGTTAAGTACTTGAGCCAATGATTTTAAAGCCGCTTTACCAAGTGGATCTACGATGGCACTTCCTGATTTAAACAACAACTTCTCTTGAAGCGAAACATAAACATTTCCATCTTTAATGTACACATACAACTCATCGCTTTTATATTTAAGTAGCGCATCAGCAATAGTATTTTTTAGTTTGTTCATTACATTTTTCTGAGATTCAATCATTCTTTGAAGATTCTCTAAACGACTGGCTTGCTCCTCAATTGTCATTTTACTAGAAGCAGAAAGTTTATTCATATCGCTATGAACCGAAGCATTTTGGTCTTGCAAACTTGACTTTTGGTTCTCTAACACAGACTTATCATGTTTCAGATTAGTTACTAAGTCAGTACATGCGTTCAATTGACTATGCGTAGTGGCACTGTCTTTTTGTAGTTGTTCGACCCAGACGCGCGAAGCAACAAGCTTTTTACTTGGTCCGCATGATGTAGAGAGCAAACTAAGCATTAATAATGAGAATGGAATAAGAAGAAATGTCTTTTTCATTTTGTCTATTTTTAAGCAAATTATATTTTTACAAATTTGCGAACTATTCATATCTAATTCGTTACACAATTTATTAAATTAGTTGTAAAATTCACACATTTAGCTTCCTGATATTTCTTCATAAACTCAAAATGAGTGAATGATGTAATACTTATCCACTAATATGTAAGAACTTAATGAAACAAATAGTCAATCTTTGTAATGTGAAATTTAATTCACATCTGTGCTGCCAGAAGCGGTAATTTCTATCAATAATTATAATATGAAAAAGAATAATCTCGTAATAATGTTAATAGCATTTATTGCAATAATAATTGTAGTAAATAGTTGTAAATCTGATGATCCTGTACCCGCAAAGACTTCTTACGTTTTGGGAGTTAAAGATGTACTTGGAGTCACAGGTACTGCTACTTTCACCGAAACCAGCAACACTACTGCTACTATCGACATTGTTTTGACTGGTGCACCATCAGGAACGCATCCTGCAGAACTATGCATGAATTCTGCTGTCGAAAACGGAATTGCAGTTATTAATTTGAATCCAGT
>JBBSCW010000283.1:0-4582 GCA_038249855.1 Bacteroidales bacterium | reverse complement strand
TTGGTTGGCAATATTTCCGTTTTATGGACGATACTGGTTCTAATAAAGGGATTGTCAACACTTCACGAACCGAATATATAGGCATGACTGCTTATATGAACGAACTGAACAAACAGGTGTATAGCTTGTGTGACTTTTACGATGGAAAAAACCGTCGTCCAAACAATGAAACCATTGAAAGGACTGTAAATGTAAGCGAAGATACTTATGTGATTCCAGGTTCGTCGAATACCTCTAATTTTGGTACTGAAGCCGAACTTGAAATTTGCTATAATACTACCGAAGCCAATCGCCGTGAAGCATTTTTGAAATTTGATTTAACTTCGGTGAAAGAATTATTGCCGAATCTGAAACATGCAGAGTTGAAAGTAACTTGCACAGTGAGCGACAGAGCTGCACATTCAATTTTTGCAAGTGGAATTGCTGATAATTCTTGGGGCGAATCAACATTGACCGGAGCTATACGCCAACCAAATTCCGATTGGAAAAATGGTTACAATCGTATCGATTTTAAGAAAGGAGTAATCCTAAAAGGGCTAAATAGCTTTGATGTAACTACTTGGTTGGCCGATCAATCTACATCTGGGACAGTTTCGTTTAAAATACACGATTTCTCGACTGTTACCGATGCAGTAAAAATTGCTTCCAAAGAAAATGCGGACGTAAATGCACGTCCACGCTTAAAACTTACTTTTTGGGATAAATCTACTGTAGTTACAACTATAAATGACAATCGACAGGAGAATTTAGCATTTCCAAATCCTGCCAAAGGTTCTTTTAGGGTAATGAGTAATGATGTGGTTGAACTTCAACTTCTGACATTAAACGGACAGAAATTATTACACACAATCAATTCTACAGTGGATGTTTCGGGTTTTAGTAATGGCGTGTATCTTGTGAAAGCAACTAATAAAGCAGGACACACGCAGTATTCGAAGCTAATAATTAAGAATTAATTGCCCCCAAATGCCCCAAGGGGGAATTAAAGATTGTATATGAAACCTCAGAAATCAAACTCAATTTTGACATCTGAGGTTTTTCGGTTAATTATAAACTCATAAAATTGGACACTTTCTATTGAAAACCGGAGGAAAAATCCAAGATACAAGTTCCATGAGATTGGATTTGTACAATACTGAAACCATCTCAGATATAATCACCAACAAAGGTTCCATCCATTTTAAAGCCTATATTCACACTGATAAAATTTTGTTCATTATTGAAACGACAACTACTGCTGAAGAAAAGAATTTCAAGATCGAATTTAAACCGGATATTGCTATAAGTCCACGACAACTATACGGTATTGAGAAAAAACAGACTCCAAAACTAATTCTTATATTTTCCTCATCTTTTCTTCATAACTACTTCTTTATTTGAATAATGTAGCTTTAAGAAAACTTTTGTTTAATAGTTATTTACAGTTCAAAAAAACACCCAAAGTTGTATCATTTATCCATTGGTCTAAGACTACTTAAAAAGGACGTCAGTAATCGAAAAATAACTTCTCCGTTGAAATGCGGGGATAAATTACTAAAAAATCGACTTTCTAATTTTAAACAAAGAATCATTCAGCTCTTTTAACCGCACTTATTTTAAGGATTTTGACCCAAAACTCAAGAATAAATATATTTTTTGAAAAAAAATACTTAATTAAGTGGCATGGGAATGACTGTTTTGCTGACAATACTTATTGTAATTCTACTTTTCAATATTTAATATGATAAATTATTTCGGCTCTTTGTTATCAGCATATTACAAACTACGTGATACAAATAGTTATTGTATTAAACACAATAAACAAATCATACATATTGTAATAGATACAGTATTTAAAGTGCTGATTGTATGTTTTATAACATTAATAATTCTAATAAATATTACAATAGAATGCTGTATTTTTGCGCCAGAATGAGAGAGTCATTCAGAAAAGCATAAAAATTAATCAATGGCTAAGCAAACAAAATTTAATCCGCACATCTCGGTCGATTGTGTCATTTTTGGCTTTGATAAAGAAAAGCTAAAAGTATTATTGATTGAAAGAACAATCACTGAGGAAAACCAATTGTTTAACGACAAAAAGTTACCTGGGAGCATAATAATGCAAAACGAGGACTTAGATGAGGCTGCATCAAGGGTTTTGAATGAACTTACTGGTTTGAAAAACATCTATCTGAGTCAGTTTCGTAGTTTTGGACATCCTGAGCGCACTTCCAATCCGCGGGACATATTTTGGCTCGAAAATACTCTACAACTGAAAATCGATCGTATTGTAACCGTGGCATATGTGACTATGATAAAAATTGAACGGAAAATTCAATTTAAAAATGACTTAGCCAAAGCTAATTGGTATGAATTGAGCGAAGTACTCGAGATGAATCTAGCCTTCGATCATGCTGAAATCATTCGCAAAGGATTGGACCACATAAGACATAGATCTGAAATAGAGCCAAATTTGATGTTTGAACTTTTGCCACGAAAGTTTACAATTACTCAACTTCAATTACTATACGACACTTTAAATCAAACGAAGTCGGATGTAAGGAATTTTAGAAAGAAGGTAATTCAATGGCCTTATTTGGTTGCACTCGAGGAATTTGAAGAAGGAGTACCACACAGAGCAGCAAGGCTATATAAATATAAGAAATGAACTACCCTAATCTGGACAAGCCAGAACCAATGGAGTATTCGACATCCCGCCCATGGAACATCCCGAAATAAACGGGGAGCGGGAGAACAAAGATGTTAGACAAAAGACAAAAAGAAAGTTACAATAAAGTAATTGAAAATAATTTTCTTTTGAAATTAATAAAGACATTTTTCAATTAAAATTTTCATATTAAATTGATTGTGTATTAATTACAACTTTTAAAGCACTTCAAAGTAATTTATATTGTGCCAAAAAAAACATCAATTTGAGAGTTTAGATACTAACCCCTCCCGATATATCGGGATAAATGATGGGGAATTAGGATAGTTTCGATTTAGAAATTTTGATTTAAATATTATTACTAACTTCCCTTTCTCCCTTTTAGGGGCTGGGGGTCATTTTTTAGGTATGTTTTTATTAGGTTATGATTTAGGTAGTTCGTCGGTAAAGGCGAGCTTGGTAAATGCACTGACGGGCGAATGTGTTTTGTCGGCATTTTTCCCAAAAAAAGAAATGGAAATTATTTCTGTAAAAGCAGGTTGGGCTGAACAAGACACAGAAACATGGTGGGAAAATTTGAAATTAGCAACAAAAGCAGTTTTGGATGAATCAGCCATTGACTCAAAACTGATAAAAGCCATTGGGATTTCTTATCAAATGCATGGCTTGGTTCTAGTTGACGAAAATCAACAAGCTGTTCGTAATTCAATTATTTGGTGCGATAGCCGGGCAGTACCATATGGCGAAAAGGCCATGGAAGAGATTGGAAGCGAAAAATGCCTTTCACATTTACTGAATTCACCTGGAAATTTTACCTTAGCAAAAATGGCTTGGGTAAAAGAAAACGAGCCCGAAAACTTTGCAAAAGCAAAATATTATATGCTCCCTGGCGACTATTTGGCCATGCGTATGACTGCTAAAGCTTGTACTACTGCTTCGGGATTATCAGAAGGAATTGCATGGGATTTCAAGAACGATGCTCCTGCAAAATTTCTTTTTGATTATTTTGGTTTTGATACTAATCTGATACCTGAAATCGTTCCAACTTTTGGACAGCAAGGAGATTTGACAGCAAAAATAGCAAAAGAACTTGGTTTAGCAGAAGGAACTCCTGTAACTTATCGTGCAGGCGATCAGCCTAATAATGCCTTGTCGCTGAATGTACTGAATCCTGGAGAAATTGCTGCTACAGGTGGAACTTCGGGTGTAGTTTATGGCGTAAATAGTGATTCAAAATATGATCCGAAGTCGCGAGTAAATTCATTTGCTCACGTAAATCATACGCACGAAGCCACACGTGTAGGTGTTTTGCTTTGTATCAATGGAACTGCGATTTTAAATACTTGGATTAAAAATAATGTGGCTCCAGAAGGAATCAGTTATGCCGATATGAATGAACTGGCAGCTGGAATTCCAATTGGGAGCGAAGGTGTTAGCATTATTCCATTTGGAAATGGTGCCGAACGCGTGTTGGGAAATCAGGAGCCTAACTGTTCGATACATGGGGTTAATTTCAATCGTATTGCTAAAGCTCATTTAATTCGTGCAGCTCACGAGGGTATTGCTTTCTCGTTTAAATACGGTATGGATATTATGAACGAAATGGGAATTGAAACAAAAACAATTCGTGCAGGGCATGCCAACTTATTTTTAAGTCCTATTTTCCGACAGACTTTGGCTAATATTACTGGTGCAACTATCGAACTTTATAATACCGATGGATCAGTAGGTGCAGCGCGTGGTGCAGGTATCGGAGCTGGAATTTATAAAAATGCGGAAGAAGCTTTTGCAACTTTGAAGAAAGTGATAGTAATTACAGCTGAAAAAGAAAATATGGAAGCTACGAAGGCGGCTTATGAAAAATGGGTGAAATTTATTTGATTTACTATTTAACAATTAGGGATTATATAAGTTGAAATTGTATCGACCCCC
>JBBSCW010000282.1:0-4609 GCA_038249855.1 Bacteroidales bacterium | reverse complement strand
TTGTACCATGGCTATTCCTTTGTCGAGTGCCAACCAGAGGTTGTTGTTGCTATCACAATACATGCCTAATATTGTATTGTTTTGCAGTACATTGTTGGTATTTAGGGTCCAAAGTTTGTTACCTTCATGGTCGAAAGCACTAACACCATTTAAAATTGTACCCAACAGAATCGTGCCATCTGGCGAAACAATGGCTTTGTTGATTTCTGCTTTTCTAATTTCATCTTCCGCATTTGTTTTAAATTCTGAAATCGACCGACCATTGAATAAAAACAACCCAGCTGATTTGGTTACTATCAATGAATTATCTTTGTCGTAAGGTAAAATAGAAATTAAAGGGTTGGTTAACTGAATGCCTTCGACTGGTTTAAAAGTTGATTTTATATCTAAATAGCTAAACCCATACTGTTCGGTATGGGTATAAATTTTCCCTTGATATATATTAAAAAATAAGAAAGTATAAGGACACCTGTAACCATTCATTTCGCCTTTTTTATTGAGTGTAAAATAAGAAGTGAAGGATTGAAATATGATTTCTCCTTTGAGGTTTATGATATTCCATATTTCGTCGTTTTTCATTTCATAGCCTTTCAGTTTGGCCGACAAGGATGTGTATTCGAGTTTACCCGTTTCAGATTTTGTGTAATATCCAAACTCCTCGAACGAACCGACGTATATTCTACCTTTATCATCGATAAGAAGCGATCGTACAATTTTGTTTTGAGGCATTCTGGTGGTTTTCCACATAGAACCATCGAAGCTCAAAAGTCCTTGATTATTACCAAAATATAAAATACCATCTGGACATTGAGCTACTGACCAATTTTGATTAGAAGCATTGTAATCGTTTTTGCTGAACTGCTTGACTATGGGCGTAAACTCTTGCGAAAAAAGAGCAGAAAGATAGAATATGAATGTGGTGAGAAGAAATGATTTTCGATTCATAGTATTGAATTTTCGCTTGTGGTTTCAAGTTTGATTTTTCCTATTACAAATTAATGAAAGTTATTTCATATTGCAAAATTTTTTCAATTATAATGTTACAGCTCGTACTCAAACAACCCGAGAAGAAGAGATGAATTAAGTAGATCTGTATAAGAAAAGCGGCGAATCATAACAACTCACCGCTTTCCGTTTACAAGCCTAAAAAATTCCCAAACTATATCAAAAGTTTCAGACCCATAAAGAAGGTACGTGGCAAAGCTGGGCCATATATATAACCAGCATCACGAAATTCGCCCTTATCAAAATCATTCTGGTAACTGTTGAAGATATTCTGAACACCTCCATTTAACTGCATTCTCGCACTGCCATTGAGTTTAAAGTCATAGGATGTTTTGAAGTTTATATCATAAAATTTGGGAGTTTCTGTTTCAATATCATTGGCAACATAACCCGCAAAATGCTGAACCAACATGCTACCCGTATAAGTCCCTGACAATGAAACTGTCAGAGGTTTGAACACCTGATAACTTGCAGTTAGATACCCATATTCGTTGGGCGAACGGAACATTTTTTTCTGAACTTCAAGGTTCAAGTCATCGCTCCATCTGAGCGCTTCTTTGTATTCACTTTTCTGGAAAGTCATCCCGAATTGTAACTGAATTTTTTGCGTTGGGACTATTTTACCTTCAAGATTAATCCCCATTACTTGAGCTCCTGAACCATTTCTTCTTTCCAATAAAATATTGCCTTTACTGTCTTTGCCAATTTCTTCTAAAACAAATACATTTTTGAGATTGGTTACGAAACCTTCAATCAAAAGATTAGTTTGCATATTTCCAAAATTTTTATACAAATCAACCGAAGCACTAACACTTTGAGATCTTTCTGTTTTTAAATTTGGATCAATCTGTATCAAAGACACTTGGCCGCCAACTGCCATAACATGTAAATCTTCATCGAAAGCTTGCGGAGCCCTGAACCCGCTTGAATAACTTCCTCTAAAATTTACATTTTCACTCGGACTGTAACGTAAGTTGAAACGTGGACTAATGACTGGATCTTGTATTAAATTGTGTTTATCGAAACGAAATCCGAGCAGAATACTCAATTTTTTATTCTTCCATTCGTTTTGAAGATATCCACTTTTTGTATTTACCTGTTGAAAGATACTACGGTTATAACCTAACATTTGATCTTCCATTTCGTTTGCTCCATACTCAGCACCCATGGTCAGCTCAGCTGGCATAAACAATAAAGTATCCATCGTATAAGTATATTGCATACCACCCACAAAAGTTTTATCCGTGGTTTTCCCATAGGCATTCAAGTCTTTTTGTGTACCATAATAACTTTTACGATCAATGCTTTGAGCAGAGCTGTAAAAACTCAACCGATTCTTTTGATTTTTTGTAAATAAGTCATATTTCAAACCACCCGTATTTATATTATGATCTATTTGCTCCGTAATATCGGCCTCATGTGGTACTAAATCCAGCTTGTTTCCACCTCTCCTGAACTCACCCAAATTATGATATTCAACTATTAGTTTGCTATAAGCACTCGTTCGATAAAAACCTCGAAAACCGACATTCTTAGCATTTATTTTACCGATTTCGGTAAACCCATCGTTATCATAATCGAATGGGCTTCGTTGACGTGAAGACCCAAAAACCATCACACCTGCTTTGTTATCATCCGAAACTACTGACGCATTTACACTCGTATTGATGTCTGGCTTTTTGCCGCCAATCAGATTTGTAGTGTTGGATAATGTAACAGAATTGATAGTAGGTTCCTTGGTAATAATATTAATGACTCCAGCAATGGCACTCGAACCAAACAAAGCAGAACCGCCACCTCTCACTACTTCTACTCGCTCAATCATATTTGCGGGTATTTGTTCAAGCCCATAAACACCAGCCAATGAACTGAATAACGGCCTGCTGTCAATTAATATCTGAGAATATGGTCCGTCCAAGCCATTAATTCTCACCTGCTGAAAGCCACAATTCTGACAATTAGTTTCAACCCTTAATCCAGGCTGAAAATTTAGACCTTGTGCCAAACAAACTGAATTCGTATTCTCAAATAACTTTGTGTTAATTATATTCACTATGGAGGCTGCTTCCTTCCGATTTACTTCGTTTCTATTGGCCGATACTACCACAACATCCAATTGAATAACATCTTCTTCTATCTCAAAATTCACTTCAACGGTTATGTCCGATTTAAGATTAATTTCCTTTACAACAGTCTTATATCCAACTCCAGAAGCATTAATTATAAATTTTCCCGTGGGAAGATTTTTAAAAAAATAATGACCTGTAGCATCGGTTGTTGTACCAATAGTTGTTCCTTTTATTGATATTGTAAAAAAAGGTATATGTTCACCAGTTATTTTATTCACCACATGACCATTCATGTTAGCATCTGTTCTGTTATTTGAAAAAACTGATACTGTAATTATTAATGATATTATTGCTAATATTATCTTTTTCATATATATTTATTCCTTTTTATTAATTTTAAAAGTTGCTTATATTCAATGTATATCTATTCATTTTGAACACAGAGTTACTATAAGCTTGAGCGTAATCTGATAAGTTACTATAAGAAATAGCATTATCAAACTTAAAAAAATGATGTAATTTTATGGATGTGAAAGACTATACAATACTCTGGGGCAGTGTACAAATAAATTGTAACACAAAGCCTATAAAGCTTTTAGAATTAAGCCTTAGAATGATGAAATAGTCATTGAATTGGGTAGTAAATTAACGTACAGGAGGTGCACGTAAACCATTGGAGAATATAAAAGATTGAAGATGTACTAACTTTTGGTTCTTTGAGAGAATGATAGTAGAGTATTCATATACTGCAATGCATGCAAAAGCAATAAACGAAATAATAGTCAAAAAATGAGCAAGCTGTGAGCCTAAAAGAATCTCACTTTTTGAATGCTGTTGGTCAGCGGAATTCTGTTTCGAAAATGGATTGTAGAGATGTGAGTGAACGATAGTAATACCATCGATAATATGTGCGTGAGGAAAAAACGTAACGCTTACATAATACCCCAAAAAGAGCATTAGCAATAGCTGTTTCATTATACCTGTACGCCGCAATCCCATACCTAAAATTATTAGATTACAAAGATATGAAGAATATTTTGGTTGAACTATACCCAGAAATAGTGATTTTTTAAATATTTTACACAATGAATGGGGAGTGAAAAATCAAAATGTGATTTTACGCATATTATAAATCTAATATTAGTATCGAACTGAAATACTCGCCTATCATCTGTTCGACCGCTTAATGCGATCTGTCAGATAAATAACATAAAAGCTATAATTATTATAAACTCATTTGAAACAAACACTTATATGCTAAATCTTTAAACTTAACACATACTTTGTTTTATTCCAATGAATTCCAACCTTGTGCTCGGAGTTCAATTTCTTCTCCTTTGCGACCGACCAAGTTTAAACCAAATTCTGGTTTGGTAATACGCCCCACAATGTCCACGCCTTGGAGTGCGACTACTTTATCGTAATCCTCCATGGGTACAGTGAAGAGTAATTCGTAATCTTCGCCAACCTTTCTTTCACACGATACAGATAAAATTATACATTAGACATTATATAAGTTGGGATATTTAATACTA
>JBBSCW010000281.1:0-4633 GCA_038249855.1 Bacteroidales bacterium | reverse complement strand
GTTCTTTCCTGTCGTCATCTACAATGTTATGACTTGCAATTATATCTTTTACTATCTGTTTGTATTTACCTGTACTTTTAAGTTTTTCAAGAAGTCCTTTCGCAGAATACCAAAAGTGTTCTGGTATTTTTCTGTCAATATTTTCCTTTGATTGTTTAGGTAATTTATTACTGTCATTTTCAAACTTAAATTCAAATTCAGAATTGAAATCACTATACAAGTCAAAATATAAAATTTTTCCGTTGATACTACCCTTTAGTCCAATGTAAAACGACTGAAGCCTTTGCTGTCCATCAATTACAAAGTTTTGAAGTTGAGAAAGGTTATCAATTTGTCTTGAAGGAATAACGTCTCCGTCTTTTGTGAACGGTCTATAATTGAATAGTGGTTTACTATTTTTCTCTTCCTCAATGACCATAACACCCCCAAAACTGTCCCCTTTTAAAAGTGTGTCAAAGAGTAGTTCCATTTTTTCCTCTGTCCAAACGAGAGGTCGTTGAATTACAGGTAAAACAAATTTCTCGTCTGAAATTTCAGTAATGATGTCTGCTATTCTGTATGTTTTCCAAATTGCCATATTTATTTTTTAGTTGTCTGTTTCAAGTTTGCAGTGTCGCTCTACAATGAGGCATAACATATATATACCCACCATAAAATGGTACAATGCCTCCCAATGTTGGGTGGCTTCCTACCATTTGTAATGGTTGTTTTTATTTTTTTAATAGCTGCAAATATACACATAATTAAGTTACAGTTCATCAAAAGGACTTGAAATTTTCAATAAACTTTTTTCAGTTACATGCGTGTAAATTTCGGTAGTTTTACTGCTTCTATGACCTAATAATTCCTGAATATACCGTAAATCGGTTCCAGCTTCTAATAAATGGGTAGCATAAGAGTGTCGGAGCCAGTGTAAAGATACTGGTTTTTTGATACTGGTTTTTTCAAGTGCTTGCTTTAATACATTTTGTAAGCTATTCTCGCTGTATTGTTCACCTACATTTTGCCCTTCGAACAACCACCTTGTGGGTCTGAATGCTTTATAGTATTCGCGCAGCATTTCAATAATTTTATCAGATATTGGAACTACTCTGTCCTTTTTCCCTTTTGCATTAAGTATGATGAGCAAGTGTCGTTTGGAATCAATGTTTTCGGGTCGAAGATTTAACAATTCACTTCTACGTAATCCGCACGCATAAATTAAACTGAGCATGGTTCGGTGTTTTTGATTGTGTGAGGCAGCTTGTAATATTGCCAATACTTCTTCTTTGCTAAGTACGTTGGGAAGCTTATGTTCTCGTCGTGGGCGATCTATTTGTTCAGTAATTACTTTTGAACCTTGAATGGTTTTGAAAAATAATCGTGCTGCATTCACGGCTTGGTTTTGATAGGACAAACTCAACTTGCGAGGTATCATATACAGATGTACAAAGCGTACCATATCGTCGTTGGTTACTTCGGAGGTTTTCTTGGGTTGAACGAAACGCAGAAATATCCTTATGGCTTTGGTATAAGTTTCGATGGTAGAGAGGCTGTAACGTTTATGTTCTAACCATTGCTTAAAGGTCAACATTTGCAGTTCGCACTCTTCATCTAAATACGGTAAATCAGTAACTATCTCCGATTTATCAAACACAGGAATTGCTTTTGGAGTTGGTGCTACTGTTGTTTCTATTCGGCTGATTCGTTCATTAAAATAGTTTTTCAGTAATTCCAAATTTCGACCATAATTTGGAATTACCCATAGATACTCTCGCTTATCCCAGCGTGGGTATTTAAACGAACGAATAAACTGAATGTCGGTTTCGTTTTTAGGCATTTTTATCAATATTTGTTTGCCCGAAACAGTAATCTCAATGTTCGTATTTGTGGTTGGAGTTGCTACTACTGTTTCCCGTTTTTTCTCTATAGTAATCTTTTCGTTTATTTGCTCTGCGATAGGCTTTTTATTTAAAACCAAAGGGCTTACTTTTTCATCAATAACTTCTTTAACTTCAATTTTTTTATTGACTTCCTTAACTTCTCTCTCATTACTGACTTTTCTAATTTCATTCACTCTCGTTTCGCTAATAACTTCAATTACTTCGTCCTCCTTTTTCTCTATTTCCAATTCAGGAAACAGTTTTTTCAATTGTGCAAAAGCTTCTTTTGTATAAGGTATATGCCATGCCCCATGCGTATTACTCCAACGGGCATTGGGTATTTCTTTTACTTGTGCTGTAATCGCATTGTTGTATGGGAAGTCAAGCTTTATGCGATAGGCATTGTTGTGCGTTATTTTTGATATTTTCATCATCAAGAATGTTAACAAGGAGCAAATATAGTGTTTTATTTTGCATATTGATACAGATACTGTGTGAATATTTTGTACTATATATTTGACATACGCAAGTACTCAATTTTATACAATCGGTTAGCTTTTGTTAAACGTATAAAAAACCGTCTGATTAAACTCAGATATCTTTTGTCATTTCGCAGAACACATTCGCCGCCTGTCGGATGCTCTCTATCATTTGACAAAACAAAGTTTCTTTCAGTCGGAGCGTTTTTTTATTCATTTAGTTTATACTTCATTTTGCCAGATAAATCCAAACTTAAGCTTAGTTTTTCAGCAGACCCTGTATAATTATCAAACAATTTTTTGCGTTCCACTAATTCTTTTGTAATTTTGTCAAAGATTGAAAGTGTAAATTTAATTCTTCCTATTTATGTTCAGTACCATTGTCAATATTGAGCCTTCCGGTTCTCAGATTCATTATCAAGATGGCATAATGACGTTGGGTTCTTGTTTTTCTGAGAATATTGGTCGTAAATTGCAAAACGCTTATTTTGATGTTGATATCAATCCGTTCGGCGTGCTTTTCAATCCTGTGTCCGTTGCCAAGAGTATTCAATTAATACTTGATAATAAGCGTTTTACGGAGGCCGATTTATTCCAACAAGGTTCATTGTATTACAGCTTTGCACATAGTAGCTTATTCTCGGGGAGTCATCCTGAAGAAGTGCTTGCAAGGATGAATCAAAGGATGGAAGTAGCTGTGGGTAATTTTCAAAAGGCTCGTTTTCTGCTTATTACTTTGGGTACGGCTTGGGTATATGAGGTCGAGGGCGAAGTGGTTTCTAATTGTCATAAACTGCCATCGGTCACTTTTCAACGTCGCCGATTAACGGTGAACGAGATTGTGAAGGATTATGAGGAATTGATAGAAAGACTAAAAACTCAATTTCCTGAATTGCAACTTGTTTTTACAGTAAGTCCTATCCGCCATTGGAAAGATGGTGCGCACGAAAATAACCTGAGCAAGTCCATTCTACATTTAGCAGTGGATGAATTACAGCAATTATTCTCTTATGTGAGTTATTTTCCCGCTTACGAAATTCAATTAGACGAATTACGCGATTATCGGTTTTTCAGTTCGGATATGTTTCATCCGTCCGAAGTGGCAGTGGAGTATATCTGGAAACGTTTTGGAGAAGTCTATTTTTCAGCCGATACACAAAATTTATTAACCAGATTGGAGAAACTTGCTCTGCAAATAAACCATCGTTCCATACATCCTGATTCCGAAGAACATCAGCACTTTATAAATCAACTTGAACGACAAAAGTTAGAATTGGTAAAGGAATTTCCGTATTTAGAAGGAAGAATGAGATAGCTAGGAAAAAGGCTGAGGCAAAGGCTGAGGCAAAGGCAAAGGCTAAGGCAAAAAAATAAGGAAAGAGATTGAGTATACTCTTTCAAATTCCAAATTTCAAACTCTTTCAAATCTTTTTTTTAAATTCATCTTTTCCAAAAAGCCGGTGTGAAAATGAGTAAGACGGTGTAAAGTTCCAATCTTCCAGCGAGCATCATAAGTGAAAGAAACCATTTGCTAAATTCGGGTATATCGTGAAAGTTTCCGGCTGGTCCCACCAATCCAAGTCCTGGACCTACACCGCCCAAGCAAGTTATCATTCCGCCCACTGACTCCAAAAAGCCCATCCCCGACATGGCAAGTACCAAGATTCCGAAAGCAGCCACAATAATATACAACAATACGAAAGCCAAAACACGGGTAAGAATATCTTCGCGTACTAAATTGCCGTTGTAGCGAACTGGAATTATAGCGTTTGGGTGTATTAATCTTTTGAATTCGTAATAACATGCCTTCCCTGAAATCACTATTCGTATCATCTTGATACCCCCACTGGTAGAACCTGCCGAAGCACCTGTCATCATCACTATGAGCAAGATTACCCAAGTTAAAGGTTTCCAGTCCATGTAATTAGCTGTTGAAAAACCGGTAGTGGTCATCAGGGAAGTAACTGTAAAAATAGAATCACGCCAAGCCTGTTCGAAGGTATTGAAACTGTTGACTTTCCCGAAATCGATTAACGAAAATGCAATAATAATGGCAAATCCAAAAAGAGTGATTAGAAAATATCGTAGTTCTTCGTTCTCCTTTACTTTCTTTAATTTGTGCTTGAATCCGAAATAATATAGACTGAAATTGATACCCGATAATATCATAAACAATGTGATAATATACTGAATATAAGGTGAATTCCAGTAAGCTATACTGCTTTGCTTGGTCGAAAATCCTCCAGTAGCAATAGTTGCAAAGGAGTGATTGATGGCATCGAACAAATTCAT
>JBBSCW010000280.1:0-4634 GCA_038249855.1 Bacteroidales bacterium | reverse complement strand
CGATTTATACAACCGACCCAGTATGAAGCGTGTTTATTACTCAGGTTATATTCCAGTAAATGCTTACGATAACCGATTGCCAAGTGTAAAGTTAGCTCCTTTGGTTCGCGAAAATAGACTGTATCAGGCGGATTGGTTATTGCGTTTTTATGAATTTAAAGTGGACGAGATTGTAGATGATAAACATCCGGATCTTGACTTGGAAATTGATCCAAAATTAGCGTGGGCATTGCGTCATCCTGAGTTTTTCCCCATTGATATAAACAAAGCTGATTACAATATTATTTTACGAGTTCCTGGTATTGGCGTTAAGTCAGCCAAGCTTATTGTTTCTTCCCGACGATTTGGGCGACTGACTTCTGCCAATTTGAAGAAGATAGGGATAGTAATGAAAAAAGCTCAGTATTTTATTAGCTGTAACGAACTTAGCAGCACTACCGTAAATGACACATCGCCGGAATATATTAGAAAATTAATTCTGGCTAAAAAACCTACCAAATCGAACAACGACCAACAACTAAAACTAATTTTTGATTCTTAAAAGCAAGCATGATAATTTTCCAATACGATAAAACATTTGAAGGACTCTTAACTGCCATTTTCGATGCTTATAATCGTAAGTCGTTTCCTGATTTGTTGTTGGGCGTGGACGAACAAATTCCCTTATTTGTAGATGAAACTTACATTGTGCTTACCCAAAAAGATAAGGCAACACGGGTGTGGAAAGGCTTAGAAAAAAAGCTGAACAGAAACGTGTTAAATATGATTACCTATGTTTGGTTATCAGAATTGCCTAATACTGATCGCTTGCTATTCAGTTATATCAGAAAAATATTTGAAAACACAGCTTCTTACGAATATAATTTTGCGGATAATGATGTGCTCGAAATCCGTAAAATTGCCATGAAAGTAAGCAAAGAAAGGCATCGTATGATTGAATTTGTGCGCTTTCAAAAAGCGGCTGACGATGTGTTCTTTGCTCCCATCTCGCCCGATCACAATTGTCTAGCTCTAATAATCAGTCATTTTAAAAATCGTTTTGCCGATCAGAAATGGATTATATACGATATGCGGCGCAACTATGGTTATTACTACGATTTAAAAAAAGCAACTGAAATGACTTTGGATAGTTTAGAACTTTTTGCCGATGGGAAACTAAACGAAAATCTTATGGCAACTGATGAAAAGCTCTTTCAGGATTTGTGGCGGAGATATTTCAACGCTTTAACCATCAAAGAACGAATTAATCCGAAACTCCACAAACAACAATTACCCCGGAAATACTGGAAATATCTCACCGAAAAGCAATCTGGCAGTAAACTGGCAGATTAAATTTATACTTCTAAAAGTTTAAGAGAACATTGAATTGCTGATTACATTCACACTTACATTTCATTGTGAGGTTACAATCTGCACGACCCTTTTACTGATTCAATTTTAGCTTGCTGTTTCATACTATAATTCCCAATAAAATTTACCGTATCTTTGCAGTATGAACAACGACTCAATCCTGATAGACAACACACTGAAAAGCATGAACATTGAGATGCTCAATGCCATGCAGTTAGCCACCATCAACGCCAATAAAACCGACCAAGACATTGTGTTGCTTTCGCCCACTGGTTCTGGAAAAACGCTCGCGTATCTACTTCCAGTGCTGATGAGTCTAGATCATAAAATCCAAAAAGTACAGGCTTTGGTCATAGCCCCAACGCGTGAATTGGTAATGCAAATTGAACAAGTTTGGCGCAGCATGGGTACGGGATATAAGGTAAACACCTGTTTCGGTGGCCGACCATCGAACAGGGAGAAACGCGATTTGGAAGTGCCGCCAGCTCTATTAATTGGTACACCGGGAAGATTGCAGGATCATGTAGAACGAGAAAATTTTGATGTCTCAGCCCTAACTGTTTTAGTACTTGATGAATTTGATAAATCCCTCGAAATGGGCTTTACAGAACAAATGGAATCCATTATCAGCAAATTTCCAGCGCTAAGCAAAAGGATATTGACTTCGGCTACGGATGCGGTTGCAATACCTGCCTTTACAGGAATCAGAAATCCTTTTAAGCTGGATTTTTCAGAAAAGAATAATGCATTGGTTGGATTGCGGACATTTAGTTTGAAAGCGGCTACCAATGATAAAATGGACACATTATTTCAATTGCTCTGTTATCTTGGAAATGATTCGGCCTTAATTTTCTGCAATCAAAGAGATGTAGTGGAAAAAGTAAGTGCTTATCTCACCAATAGAAAGTTGGCCAATGAATTTTTTCATGGAAAGTTGGAGCAACCCGATCGTGAAAGGGCGCTATCTAAATTCAGAAATGGAAGTTGTACCGTTTTTATATCCACAGATTTGGCTTCTAGGGGATTGGACATTCCTGAGATTAGAAACATAATTCATTTTGATATTCCGGTTCGACTAGATGAATATATTCATAGAAACGGACGTACTTCACGAATGGGTGCAGCGGGAAATTCCTATGCACTTTTAGCTTCAAACGAAAAACTACCTGATTTCATTTTACCAGTACCCGAAACATTTATCTTGCCCCAGTTGATTCCTGGCATACCCAAGCCTGAGTGGGCCACCTTGTATATTGGCAAAGGGAAAAAGGACAAACTGAGTAAGATGGATATTGTTGGGTTTATGTTTAAAAAAGGACAACTTGCAAAAGAGGAACTGGGCATGGTTGAGGTAAAAGAGTTTTATTCTTTTGTTGCCATAAAACTAAACAAGGTCAGTGATGTGCTTCGATTGGTTGAGAATGAAAAGATTAAAAACATGAAAACCAAGATCGATTTAGCAAAATAATTGGGATTATGTCAAATGTATGAAAATGCTATAATCGGCATTTAATTGTTATCTAAAAAGCAGAACATCAAATATGTTCTGCTTTTTCAATTTCAGAGAGTGTGTTAATTTTATGCTCAATTTAATTTATTCTTTTTGTACAATTATTTTCGATTCTTTATGCAACACATTGTATAAATTTTGCATCTTTAAAATTATACTACAATGTATAAAAATCGTATATCTAATATTCTCTGTAAAACTAAAAAACAACTGTACTATGAAATTAAAAAGTATAATTTTCATTTTGTTCCTACTCATGGCAAATAATGCTATTCAGGCTAAAAACCCATCGAAATTCTCAGTTGGAATTGAATTTGGCGGAAATGAAGTAAATAATTCGCTCAACGAAAAATGGAATATCAGACAAGATGTTGGGTCGTACAATTACAACTCAGAAAGTACTGGAGGTAGCACTATTTCGACAGATATGTATGTAGCACATGTTGGAATAAGACCTGAAATTAGTCTATTTGACAACAAAATTGCTGTAAGCTCGGGTCTAAGATTCTCGAATATAAGTTCAGGAATGTCAATAAATACATCTAATGCTGACCAGAAGAAATTTTTCTATCTTCGCTATAATACCAACGGTCTTAGCACTGAATTTACACGCGTCAGGGGCATTGCCCAGTCTAGTAACTACTTAGGTATTCCCTTCGATATTAAAATTATACCAATTACCTTATTTAAAATTGATTTCTATTTAAAAACAGGAATTGAATTGAGTGTAAAGGTTGGATCAAAAACAAATTTTGACTTTGTAAAAGAAGAGATGAGTGAAAATCAAAGTGCTATTATTGAGAGTGTAGGTTTAAAAGTGAATGGCATATATTCCACATGGTCATCGGCCGTAGGTGTAGGCTTTGGAAATAACATTAAATATAATTTAGAATTACTATTACCATCCTATTTCTTGACAAAAAACAATTCTACACTAGTTACCAACAATATGTATACAGGATTTCTATTATCAATCCAATTGCCTGTAAAATAAATGCTTAATAGAATATTAATTAATTTAAAAACTACAATAATGAAAAAATATATAATATTTCCGGTTCTAATTGGGGTAATTAGTCTATTACTATTTTCATGCAAAAGCTATGAAGAAGATGTTTACGCATTAAAAAAATCAATCTTTATAAACGATGTTGAGAATCCTGGTTTACCAATCTATTCCGAATGGGGTTACAATACCTTTGGTGCGTATATCGACCGATCCGTCTTTGTTTCGGACGACTATAATTTCACAAAAATAATAGTGAATACCGACACACTCAATATACTCTTAAAAGGCACTATGAATGGAAAGTTTGCTTCAATAAAATTCTCGTTTGTAGGTTTTCCGATAACAAATTATACTAACTTATCGATACTCGACAAGCGTATAATAAATATGAAAGGGGATAAATGCAAGGTTGTGCTTACACTCGATAAAACATCAAAAGTACTTAACATAATTGAAGGGGGATTTGAATTTAAACGCGTACAAAATCTTTATGTCGACAAAGAATATACAAAATCAATTATCTCAGGAGTTTTCTATTTCAAAACTTTTTTCGATAATGAACCTGTTGCTATTTCTACTGGAAGATTTGATTTGGGAATAGGGTACGAAAACTTTTATAATTATTAGACATTATATAAGTTGGGATATTTAATACTATTGCTTAGTTTTATTGATTTTGCTTTTGACCCCCAAACCCCCAAATGGGGGGTTTAAGACCAAAATATTTATTTTTAGAATATGCAAATATCACTCTTTCTCCACCAT
>JBBSCW010000279.1:0-4656 GCA_038249855.1 Bacteroidales bacterium | reverse complement strand
TTCGAGAAGAGTTGGTGAACTTTGGGACCCATTTTGCAAACTATGTTTCTATTATCCAATAAATAATCTTTCGCTTTTTATTCCTCCATTGTTTTCGGAAGTGAAAAAGAAAATGACTGATTAAATTGCAGATTACATTGATAATTTGAATATCACTAATGAAGAAAAACAAGAACTAAAAACGTATTACGACAAAGTATGGAGTTTGGTAAGTTCTGGAGAAATTCAGTTAGAACTTGACCTACATTTTTCTCATAACGAACAAAAATATGTCGTAGATTTTAAAAGCGGTTTCGGTTCTAATGAAAAAGGAAACACAAACCGACTGTTGTTGGTTGCAACTATTTACCAAAACCTTGACGATAACTATAAATGTTTATTGTTTGTAAGAGCAGAAGAAAACAATAGCTATTTCAACACCTTGAAAAATTCAGGAATTTGGGAAGCATATTGCGGAGGTGAAGCTTATCAAAAAATTAGCGAATATTCAGGCTACAACTTGAAACAATGGACAGAAACAAACATTGATTGGGCAATTGATTTCAATGCAGAAACAACCCAACATTTAACTAACAATAATCTATTACAATATCTACTTTGGTAATGATAAGCGAAGCAAGAAAATATCAGGCGTTTTACACCAAATCAACTCCAATAGTTGATTATATGGTTTCAAAGTTATCGCTAACTTCTGATGATAAAATTTTTGAACCGTGCGGTGGTGATGGCGTTTTTGTTGAAGCAATTCTCAACGAGAATGAATTTGCTCAAATTGATATTTGCGAACTAAACACAAAATCCATTGAAGTCTTAAATGAAAAGTTTTCGCACTTTCGTAATGTAAGTATTCGAGAGTGTGATACTTTACTAGATTCTGAATTGGATTTTAATTCTTGCTTTGGTGGTTTTTACGACAAAATAATTGCCAACCCACCTTACGGAGCTTGGCAAGACATTGCAAAGAGAGCTGTTCTTAAAAAGCTATATCCTGATTTATACGCCAAAGAAAGCTACGGCTTATTCCTTTATCGCTGTATTGAATTACTCAAAGAAGACGGAATTTTAAGTTTTATCATTCCCGACACTTTCCTCAATCTACATATGCATAAAGGATTGAGAAAGCACATTTTCACAAATACGCAAATTGTTGAATTGGCTTTATTTCCTTCTTCTTTCTTTCCGGGAGTAAATTTTGGTTATGCGAATCTTTCCATTATAACATTGAGAAAGAAAAGAGACTTTAAAGCGTGTATGAATAACGTATTTTCTATTATTAATGGATTTGATAAAGTAGAACAACTTAACACGATAAATGATAGCAGTCTTAAAATTTATACTTTTAAACAAAAAGACGTTTTCAATAATCCTGACCACGCATTTTTAATTGCTGAAAACAGCAACATATCAAAACTCATAAACCATTCGAAACTAAAAATTGGTGACATTGCCGACTGTGTTACAGGTTTCTATTCAGGTGATGATAAAAGATTTCTTCAAGTTATAAGCCCTGAACTAAAGAATGGTAAGAATTACGGTCTTGTAAATATTGATTCAGTTTCAGCCGATTACAAAATTAACGCTGATATTTTGTGCGGATTAGAAGGTGAGAAGCATTTTTTACCCATCGTAAAAGGTGGAAATGCCCGATATCTAAAGCCCGAAAGTTGGTTTATGAATTGGAGTAAAGAAGCAGTTCAACATTACAAGACCGACAAAAAAGCAAGGTATCAAAATCCAAAATACTACTTTAAATTTGGCATTGGTGTTCCTATGATTAGTTCATCAAGTATAACGGCATCTTTGATTGAAAACAAACTGTTTGACCAAAGCATTGTTGGCATTTTCCCTAAAGATGAAAGCCTGACTTATTATTTGTTGGCATTTTTCAATTCGCCTACTTGTAATAAGTTAATCAGAACCATCAATCCATCCGCAAATAACCCTGCAAACTACATAAAGAAAATACCAATTATTATTCCTGAAAAATTAGTTTTGGAGTTGATAATTGCAAAGGCAAAAAATATTGTGGATACGTTAAGAGAAAGCGGAAACTATGATGAAAGAGAGGAGTTGGAAATTTGGGGAATGATTGAGGGGATTTATAAAGTTTAAAAAAATGCAATATAAAAATATGGGAGAATGGTCTAAAAAAATTGGAGAATATTGCGAAAATTCCGTCAATGCGTTCTTTACTGTTATTGGTTGGAATGATTTAACATCAAGAGTAACCTACCTTGACTTGTCTTAGTAATGGAAAACATTTGAATGAAAATGAGAATCCTAAAACAACTCACGGGATCGATTTTCTTTATTTCTATATGAATCCTCTTGTTTCGGGTCAACTAAACAACATTCTGATTTCGTCAAAATACAAGACCGAAAAATACCCTATTAGTCTAACAAAGCGCTATAAGGAATTTATGGAGGACTTGATAACCACAATGGAATGTTATTGCGTTTCAGAGATAAAAAACAGTGTTTTGTCTTCATTTCAGCTTTCAAGTATAAGTGATGTTGGCGTTTTGTTTTGGTTAAATGATAAAGCAGACAGCAGTGATGATTTGATTAGTGAGGTAGCAACAGCAAGGATAATAGACACAAAAAGCACGAAACATTTTATAAAAACCAATTTGGAGGAGAGGTATTTGGAGATAGCAAAGTTATAGAATCATTCCGAAAGTTTGACCAAACTTACAGACAAGAAAACGAAGCAGAGCTTTCAGACAGTTTTGTTAATTCAGAACAAGCAGTTAAGAAACAAGCTAGGGTTTTTAAAAGTGTTCTGAAACTTGACAAGAATTTTCACATCTACATTCACGGAAATAAAGAACTCATAGAACAAGGTATAGACGAAAACGGACGGAAATATTATAAAATATATTACGAAAATGAAGCATAATCAGCCAACCCTACACAGCCACACACATTGCCAAGCCGCTCAGGCCAATGCTCAAACCCAAGCTTGGCAAAGAGTGTGTCTATCCAACCGCATGCCAAAAACGACCAATTAAACGGCCAAAAAAGAACACTGAACCCACAATATCCCCTAAAAAAATTGGCGGTTCATTGCTCCGCAGATACAGTTGTGGTTAATGAAACATTGCTTCTCCGTAGCAATCCCGTACGTACGCATTGGCGTCAAGTTAATTTGTAAAATTATTGAACAATTCCGGTAAATTTTTTCTTTTCGTTCGCAAGTCATAACAACAATGTTGTGTCATATTTTTTCTGTTATTAAATGTGCTGCATGCAATTACATCTACAATATTTTTCATTACATAGTTTATTGCCTTTATCAAACTTAGTTCTTTGCCGCTTTTTTTATTAATTATTTCTCTCATCGGGTTAAAGATTTTTTTATTAAACAGACACATGAAGAGTAGTAAAAGATAGATAACAACTTTGACACGGTCGGCATCAGTTACTCTTTCGTGCAATAGTTGATGCATCCCTGCTCCGCTTTTCCATGACTTAAAGATTATTTCAATCTGCCAGCGTAGCCTATATATTTCCGCTATCTGTTGGGGGGACCAAATTTCAGATTCTAAAGAAGTAATCAGTACATTATACCTTAACCACATATAGTATTCTGGCGTGTGATTAAGTCTTTTATCTCTGTCGCATTTGGCTTTACGGATCCGCTCTTCGGCTACTGATTTGGGTAGTGGTAACATTACAAGCCGAACAGGTATTTGCTTGGCACCAATAAATACCTTCATATCTACCAGTTTCCCTTTTTTTAAAAGCTTAAGTAAGTCTAAATCCTTTCCAGATGCGGTTTTAAGCAATAAGCCATACCGCAATCGACTTACAAAATGCACCCCTGAGGTCAGCATATCCTGAAAGGTTTGCAATGCAAAATACCCCAAATCTCTAATTACCAGATCTCCTTTCTTGGCAAATTGCATGATCTGGCCGCTTGCCGATTGGTCGTTGCTTGTAAATCCACTTAAGGTGAATTCATGATAATGCATTCTCTTTACATCGATAATGGTTTGTATGCGTACCTGAGATCTTTGCTTACCCCCAACGGTGCTGCCAGCATAGACACTGGCTAAGGAATCAGGTAACTTAATTACAGTGCTGTCTTGTAATAATACCTTACCAAACTGACTGAATAACCCCCGAGGTGATTTAAGGCCGCTATGCTTTAAAAAAAAGTGCCTTAAAAGTGACTCCGCAAATTGAGAAGCATTCTCATTAATGCGATCCCAAACCCCCTGCCTGCTCACTACAGTGCCACTAATAAAGCCAATTTGAACCGCCCACTCGGCGAATGTATTCTTGCCTTTAGAACACATAAGTAAAAAACTGAAAACTAAATTATAGCCAGATATTTTCTTCGGCTTTCGTATTTGAAACCCGCTACTTATACTTATTTTTTTTATACCAGACTTATCAAAGAACTTATCAAATTTTTCTTTTACTTTTACTGTGGATTTGCAGCTTGTAGACATTGAAAAATGTGTTTAGAACTACAAGTTGCATTTTCTTTATAACCATTTGGTAATCAATTTATTCTACCAATGTTAATAACCGGTTAACTTGACGCCAATGCGCAATTGCGGGACTACCACGTCCTTGAAACGGGATAAGGTTATCATTGTTACCTAACCATGCCACAAGGTATAGGGATGTAGTGAGAAGCGTCGGATG
>JBBSCW010000278.1:0-4659 GCA_038249855.1 Bacteroidales bacterium | reverse complement strand
TAGTTTGTTGAGAATGAAACCATGCAACAACCAATTAGCTGATTTAACCAAAGCACTCTTGGTTTTTACATCAAATTGAGGATTTTGAATGTCAACTGATTTCTTTTCAGGATTGTAAACCATATTTCCTGTAAAATAAATTCGTCCTTTCAGTGAGCCAATTACATCGGCAACAAAAACTGGCTTTCCTTCACTCCCATAAATCGATAAATCGGTAATGGTAATAGTTCTCTTGCCTTCGGTGAATGTTTTGTTAATAAGTTGCGACTTGGCCATTTCCGAAATTTTGTCATAAGTGACATCAGCAGCAATATTTAAGTTGAATTGTTGTGCTGCTCGCTGTACCATTTTAAAATCCGGAAGTGGTTTAACCGACAATTTATCTGGTTTTGACCCCATAAATGATTCAACTTGGCCATATAACGATAATCCAAGCAATAAATTGGACCCTTTTGAAGTGAAAGGCGAAACATAAACTTCGCTAGGTGAAATCCGAATCCAAATATTGTTTTCTTCGTTAACCTGAATGGGTTGATGAGCTTGTGTCCACGCCATGGCAATGTATTTTTTCAATTCAACCATTTGGCTTAATGCTTGATCTATCTGATTCGTGATTAACTGATTACCTTTTGATAAGGCAATATTAGCAACAGATGTAACTGGAACATCAGTTCCTATTACATTTATTTTGGGAGTTTCCAACCATTGAAAACCTGTTGAAGTAGTTTTGGCTACTAAGTTCCAGTTTTTATCTATGCTAATGGTAGTTTTGTAGCTCAATGCTATGCTCCCATTTGCTTCGTAGCGGTCACTCACCGACAAACCAAACTTTTCAAACTTCCATGCAAAACGAGTCCACAATTTAAGTGGAATTTTATATTCAATTACATTGTTGTTAATTTTAAAATCAAAATCCTGAACTTTCCAAATTTTAACACTTAAATCTTGATTATTCAGGTTATTACCTTCATAAATTAAGCCTGTCATTTTTTTATTCACGGCCGATTGAAGTTTCTCAACATCTATTTGTATCGAAAGCGGAAATTCCGACATGGCAGGTTTTATCTGTGTCGGGATATATGATTCCTTAGGTTTCTCAATTTGTAGAGATGTTTTGCAAGAGCTAAAAAACAAAGAGAGCGATAGGAACAAAAAGAAAATTCTATTAATTTTCATGGAAGTATTCAAATTAGTTTTAATATAAAAATCAAGCTATCTTTTCTTTAAGCAATGCAAATTCCAACACTTCCATAATGTCACTCACAAAATGAAATTTAAGTCCTTTCAAATAAACTGCTTTAATTTCATCTATATCTTTCTGATTATCAGCACAGAGAATAATATCAGTAATTCCGGCACGTTTGGCCGCAAGGATTTTTTCTTTGATACCGCCAACTGGAAGCACTTTTCCACGAAGGGTTATTTCGCCTGTCATAGCCAAGTTTTTCCGTACTTTTCGCTTGGTAAATGCCGAAGCCAAAGCTGTTACCATCGTAATTCCTGCCGAAGGACCATCTTTTGGAATTGCACCTTCGGGCACGTGGACATGTACATTCCAATCGTCAAACAAAAGTGGATCGATATCCAATTTGGCTGCATGAGATTTTATGTATTCCAATGCCAACATGGCAGATTCTTTCATTACTTCTCCCAAGTTTCCAGTTAAGGTAAGTCTAGGCGATTTGCTTTTGCTTAAACTCGATTCGATGAATAAAATTTCGCCGCCAACTTGTGTCCAAGCCAAGCCAGTAACTACGCCAGCATATTCGTTCCCTTGATATTTATCTCGGCTATAACGAGGAGCTCCAAGATATTTTTTTAAATCCTCTGAACTTATTTCCACCTCATAAGATTCATTTGAAGCCACCAATTTAGCAATTTTTCGCATCACCGAAGCTATCTTACGATTAAGTTCTCGAACACCAGATTCGCGTGTATATGAATCTATTAACTGGGACAAAATAGGTTTAGTTAAAGTCAGTTGATTAGGTTTTAGTCCATGATTTTCTAACTCTTTACTTACCAAATGTCGACGTGCAATTTCTACTTTTTCTTCCTGCGTATATCCACTTACTTCAATTAGTTCCATGCGATCCAATAGTGGACGAGGAATACTATTCAAGTTATTGGCAGTCGCCACAAACATCACTTTCGACAAATCGAAATCAACATCTAAATAATTATCGTGGAAAGCTGTGTTTTGTTCTGGATCAAGCACTTCTAACAATGCAGATGAAGGATCACCTTTGTAATCAGCGTTTACCTTGTCAATTTCGTCTAATACAAAGACAGGATTAGCCGATTCTGCCTTGTGAATATTTTGCATAATCCGCCCTGGCATAGCTCCAATATAAGTACGGCGATGTCCTCTAATTTCAGCTTCATCGTGCAGTCCACCTAAGGAAACACGGATATATTTGCGATTTAACGCTCTTGCAATTGATTTTCCCAATGAAGTTTTTCCAACTCCTGGAGGACCATACAAACAAATGATAGGCGATTTCATATCACCTTTTAGTTTCAAAACTGCCAAATGTTCAAGAATACGATCCTTAACGGATTCGAGTCCAAAATGGTCAGCATCAAGTACTTTTTTTGCATTTTTCAAATTGAAATTGTCCTCGGTATATTCATTCCAAGGCAAGTCCAACATTGTTTCTATATAATTGATTTGTGTAGAATAATCGGGTGAATGTTGGCTTGTACGCTCCAATTTTTTGAGTTCTTTGTCAAAAATTTTCTGGGTAGCTTCGTTCCATTTCTTCTTATCAGCCCGAGTTCTAAAATCAACCAAATCCGTTTCAGGAGAATTACCACCTAATTCATTTTGAATGGTTTTCATTTGTTGCTGCAAGAAGTATTCTCTCTGTTGCTGATCGATTCCTTCTTTGGCTTTATTCTGAATGTTCATTTTCAGTTCGAGCAATTGCGACTCTTTGTTGAGCAATTCGAGCAAATGATAGCCACGTTCCATGGTTTCATCTATTTCGAGCAAATGAACCTTATCTTTCACATTAAAACCAAAGTTGGCACAAATATAATTTATCAGGAAAAATGGATTTTCAATATTTTTGATGGCAAAAGTTGTTTCCATCGGCATTACGCCAGAATTGGATATTATGTTGGTTGCCAGATCTTTAATAGAGGAAACTAACGCATGAAAAACACCATCGGTATTTTCAACTGGTGGAATATCGTCTACCAAATAAACCTTGGCTTTCATATAAGGTCTGGTTGTCGTTTGCTCGCCAAGGCGAAAACGTCTTTTACCTTCGAGAATCACCGTGGTAGAATTGTCTGGCATTTCCAGAATCCTTACAACCTTGGCAACAGTACCCATTGGATATAAATCTTCGATTTGTGGATCTTCGCGTTTGCGGTCAATTTGAGTACAAACTGCTATTAGGGTGTCATTTTCATGGGCCTGTCGTATCAGTTTGAGCGACTTTGGACGCGCAACCGAAACTGGAAGAAGTACTCCCGGAAAAATTACCATATTTCTTAATGGTAATACAGGTAAAACATCTCCCGAAATAGTACTGATTTCATTAGAACCTTCTTCCAGAGAAATAATTGGAAAAATATCGGCAGAACCCATACTTTCTTCTGAAAATATATTGTCAAATCTATCAATCATTGTAATTTAGGTTTTATTTTCTGCCAATATGGCATTATGTTTTTAATTGCGAAAATTCCGTTATTATTATTATTTTAATAATGTTTTGTTTTTGAGCTATTTAGTATTTAACATTACTAAACGAAAAACATTTATTTCAATAGCTATGCCAGAAATTACCGTACATGTTTCTGCCCGAACGCTTTGGCGGTCATTAAATGAATTTTAACTTTCCAAAGCTTAACATTTTGCAAAGCAGGCTGCGAATATGTGAATTTTTTATCGCTGTATTTAGACATCAAATGATTCAATAATTCTTCCTTGACAGTTAATTCATCCACAAATTCAACTTCACCCCGACAAATGACACTCTTTGAATCCATCCGATAGCTACAAGCCACATCAGGATGTTGGTATACAAGCTTCCCATCAGTACAAAAGGTGACCGTGACTAAATTATTTTTGGAAATTAAATCAAGATGAGTGCCTGTTGGTGCCGAATGTAGAATGATTTCGTGATTGGTGTAAGCAAAATTCATGGGAAAAACATAAGGATAACTATCGCCATCGTTTACCCCGACAAAACAGATTTTACAATCATTTATAATATCCTCCATCTCAGTCAATTCCGAGAGCACGTATGTTTTCATTTCAATGTTTTATTTGCAAAAATAATCAAAAAATGTGGTATAAGTCATTTCAATATTGAATAATTGTTATTGCGCAAGCTTTAGTTTCTGAGTTTTTAGCTTTGAATTTTCTAAATCCATTTTATTCGATAGGTAAAACTCAACGAGACCTCAAACTATTTAAACTAAAAACCAAAAAATGACCAAAAAAGAAATACACTTCAAATGAAAGAGATTAAAAAAAAATCATTAACCTTGTAGCTTTCGTTAAAAATTGCAACTAATTCTACTTTACCAATTTAAAATTTCGACCCCCAAACCCCCAGTCCTCACCCCAGCCCTCTCCAAAAATAGAGAGGGAGGAAGATGGGCTTTAAGACGCAGTTTGTGTAAATCTGAATTGCGTAAATCGAC
>JBBSCW010000277.1:0-4686 GCA_038249855.1 Bacteroidales bacterium | reverse complement strand
TGTATTGCCAAGTACTTTGAGAAGCCCACGACCTATTTCAGCAAAACTCTTGCCTGCACCCTCAGTTTTGGTAGATTTATAAAAAAAGAATACAGCGATAAGTGCTAATAAAGTCATGGATGCCGCAAAGAAATTCAGATAAACCAGGCCTAAATCGCCCATACTTTTACGAAGCGGATCAACGACCGTTTTACCCATAAAAGCACCAATATTGACCATCATATAAAAAACAGCATAGCCTTTAGCACGGGTTTCAGAAGTCGTTTCGCGAGCTACGGTTCCCGAAATCACGGCTTTTATAAAGGACCCTCCAATCACGATTAATATCAATACGGGAACTATTGTATAGCGCATATTGCTATCATCAAGTCCGTTAAATGTCGTCGTCATATCGTACGAAACCAAACCCGCACTTTCCAACAATGTTGGTAACAAACCTAAACCTCCATAGCCCAATGTTAATAGTCCAAAAGCTAGAATGATAGCTGATCTAAATCCAATTTTATCGGCTAAAGCACCTGCAAAAGTCGGTAAAAGATACAGACTGGCTGAGAATACCCCTGAAATTAAACCAGCTTCAATATCGGTGAATCCCCAAACATTGGACAAATAAAGTGTTATAACTATAAAAACGGCATAATAGGCAAGTCGTTCCAGTAATTCTACGGAGTTGGCGACCCAAAAAGCTTTTGAAAATTTTGTCATTTTACATTTTTTTAGACGTGAAAATTGAGAACAAAATTACTACTTTTTAGTCTTTGAGCGAAACAACGAACATTTTTAAATGTATATTGTTGAAATTAAACAATTTAATCAATCAAAGATTGTCCACTTTTCAATATTCCGAACCATAAAAAAGCATTATCTCAACAATATCCGTTACTTTTGTGTTTGTAAGAATAGTTAACGAGGAAACAAAAAGGCTGAGGCGAAGGCGAAGGCAAAAAAGAAGCAAAACTACAACGCAAAACACTAAACGCAAAACACTTCAAATTCCAAATCTCAAATCCCAAACTTTTCAAATAATTTCAAAAAAACATGACCCCAAAACAAATAGGACTTACCCAGTTTACAGACATTGATTTACGCGAAATAGTTCCCTTTATCCATTGGACTTTTTTCTTTATGGCTTGGCGACTGAATGGAAAATATACAGATATTCAAACAGTTTGCGATTGTGAAAGTTGCAAGGTGGGCTGGTTGCAGAAATTTGCTGAAAACGAACGACCAAAAGCTGAGGAAGCAATCAAACTTTACAAAGATGCTCAAGAAATGCTGCGTAGGTTCTTGGACGAGAAAATTATAACCATCAATGCAGTTGTAGGTATTTATCCTGCATACTCCGACGATGATGATATAATTGTAAAAAATGCCGATAAAGAAATACGGATTCCTATGTTACGCCAGCAACAACCTTCCACCGATGGTTTTTGTTATTCTTTGGCCGATTTCATTAAACCTGCCGACGACTATGTAGGTATTTTTGCCAATACAGTCAAAGGAGTGGAAGAGTTTGCCGAAACTTATGAGAAAGACGATGATATGTATCATTCTATTTTGATAAAAACTCTTTCTGATCGATTAGCCGAAGCGACTGCTGAATGGTTGCATTACAAAATTAGGACAGAAATTTGGGGCTACGTACCAGACGAAAAACTCGTTGTTGATGAGTTCTTCAAAACTCATTATCAAGGAATTCGTCCTGCGGTAGGTTATCCATCCTTGCCTGATCAATCTATTATATTTGCTCTTGATTCCCTTATTCATTTCGATGAAATTGGTATTATGCTTACCGAGAACGGTGCCATGTTTCCAAATGCATCGGTTAGTGGTTTGATTTTCGACCATCCTAAATCGAAATACTTCAATATCGGAAAAATTGATGAAAATCAATTTATGGATTATTGCAAACGCTCTGGGAAATCACCAGAGATATTGCGAAAATGGTTAGCATCTAACTTCTAATTATCTTGACTGATAAGATTTTATTAATTCTTATCAGTCAACTTCCAAGCAACTATTTCCATTCAAAATCCCTTTTTCTATTTTCATTGATTTTCTGTATCTTTGCACTCCCAAATTATTTGCAGAAAGAGCAAAGCCACCCCAAGCCCCTAAAGGGGATGTTAAGAGTGGTTTGCGGGCTTTAATTATTTTAAAGACGTTTGTCAAGAGATGAAATTAATTAAACATCTCCTTAGGTTAATTGAGACGATATTAATTTGTTTCATTAAACCTTCCCAATCAAATTGCTGTTTTATATGTAATTACCTCTTTAAAATTGCAAATTGTAAATGACAAAATTGTAAATTCTTATTTGCTTGTAACTGAAAATCAATGACAAATTTCAAACGCACCACCGTTACTTCCGCACTTCCATACGCCAATGGACCAGTTCATATCGGACATTTGGCCGGAGTTTATATTCCTTCTGATATTTATGTACGGTACCTACGCCTGAAAGGTGAGGAAGTACTTTATATTGGAGGTTCCGACGAACACGGCGTGCCAATTACCATAAAAGCCAAAAAAGAAGGAGTTTCACCTCAGGATATTGTAGATCGTTATCACGGTATTATCAAAAAATCTTTTGTGGATTTCGGTATTTCGTTTGATATTTATTCACGTACAACCTCTGCAACGCATCGCGAAGTGGCTTCCGATATTTTTAAAACTATCAATGACAAAGGCGGTTTTGAGGTTAAAACCAACGAACAATACTACGATGAAACTGCTCAACAATTTCTGGCCGACCGTTATATTACAGGTAAATGTCCACATTGTGGCAATGAAAATGCTTATGGCGATCAGTGTGAAGCCTGCGGAACATCATTGAGTCCTACAGATTTAATTAATCCTAAATCGGCTATAAGTGGAGCCGCTCCTGTATTGCGTGAAACCAAACATTGGTATTTACCATTGGACAAGCACGAAGCTTGGTTGCGTCAGTGGATTTTAGAAGAGCATAAAGAATGGAAACCCAATGTGTACGGTCAATGCAAAAGTTGGCTCGACATGGGTTTACAGCCACGTGCGGTAAGTCGCGATTTGGATTGGGGAATTCCTGTCCCAGTGGAAGGTGCTGAGGGCAAAGTGCTTTATGTATGGTTCGATGCGCCGATTGGTTATATTTCCAATACCAAAGAATTGTTGCCCGACAGTTGGGAAAAATGGTGGAAAGATCCTGAAACCCGCTTGTTACATTTTATTGGCAAAGACAATATTGTGTTTCATTGTATTGTTTTTCCGGCCATGTTAAAAGCTGAGGGTTCCTATATTTTGCCGGATAATGTTCCTGCCAATGAGTTCCTGAATCTCGAAGGTGATAAAATATCTACGTCACGCAATTGGGCTGTTTGGTTGCATGAATATCTCGAAGAATTTCCTGGAAAGCAAGATGTGCTTCGCTATGTGCTTACTGCCAATGCGCCCGAAACCAAAGACAATGATTTTACTTGGAAAGATTTTCAACAACGCAATAACAGTGAGCTAGTCGCTATTTTTGGTAATTTTATCAATAGAGCCTTGGTGCTAACACAAAAGTATTTTGATGGGAAAGTGCCCGCTTTGGGTGAATTGAACGAGTATGATAAAAAGACGCTCGAAGAATTTGTGAACGTAAAAGCTGACGTGGAGAAATTACTCAATAATTTCCGCTTCCGCGACGCACAAAAAGAAGCCATGAATTTAGCTCGTATTGGGAATAAATACCTGGCCGATACCGAACCTTGGAAATTAGCCAAAACAGATATGTCTCGTGTGGAAACCATTATGCACCTGAGTTTGCAGATTTCTGCGAATTTAGCTATTGCTTTTGAACCATTTTTGCCATTTACTTCGGCAAAACTCAGATCAATGTTGAATATGGAGTCTTTCAGTTGGTCCGATTTGGGTAAAATTGATATACTGAAAGCTGGTGATCAATTAGGAACTCCTGAGCTACTTTTTGAAAAAATTGAAGACGAAACCATCGCTGCACAAGTTCAAAAATTACTCGATACCAAAAAATCTAATGAAGCAGCGGCATACAAACCCAATGCTGTAAAAGAAAATGTGGCTTTTGAAGATTTTATGAAAATGGATATTCGGGTTGCAACTGTGCTTGATTGTCATAAAGTACCCAAAGCCGATAAACTCTTGCAATTCCGCTTGGCCGATGGCATGGAAGAACGTACAATTTTGTCAGGAATAGCTCAGTATTACCCAAATCCCGAAGAACTTATCGGTACGCAGGTGTGCTTTATTGCCAACTTTGAACCCCGTAAACTCCGTGGCGTAATGAGCGAAGGCATGATTCTTTCAGCCGAAGATGCCGATGGAAAATTAGTTTTAATTCGTCCGAATGCAATTGTAACCAATGGAGTGGAAGTGAAATAACGATAGGTTACTAGCCATTTTTTAATTTTGAAAATCGAGTAGGAAGTGAGCGATTAGTTCGCTCACTGTCCTCTCACAACACCGTACGTACCGTTCGGTATACGGCGGTTTCTTAACTTTGCACACAAACACAGCGACAATAAGTCGAGAAAAACAAGAACCTGCTTTTTGTAGCGATTCGTTGCTCATAGAGGTTGATAAAATTGGGCTTTTGGCGGTACGCCAATAGCTCTTTCTTGTATTTGAAAACAGCATAGATTGAAAGCGGGATATACCCAGTTTCATTAAATTTCGGAAACGGGTTTTAAC
>JBBSCW010000276.1:0-4691 GCA_038249855.1 Bacteroidales bacterium | reverse complement strand
TTATAGGTATAGGCGTTTAGACCGCTGGACTATTTGTTTGATTATTAGAATGAAATCTGTAAATTTCTTCTTCTTTTTGAGATTTTAGTCTAATTCATCCAATTTTTGGAATGTAATCAATTGCCTCCTGCTTTAGCTGGAGGCAATAAAATACAAACTAATAAGGCTTTCCTTGCTTCTATGCATTCCATCTTGCTTGTATTTTTGTTTATCAATGTGGTAGTATGTAGACTTCCTTTTTAACTTGTCGTAGTATGGAGACTACGCCAAACAAAGCTCGAATTGCTATATACGCTACGTTGAACTGGAAATGGGAAGAAATGATTGTTCCTTAGAATAAAAACTATTAATTAATAACCAATCCTGTTCGCATAATTACTTTCAAGAAACCGCTTTCATCCTTATTTTTTTCAATTAAAATAGGTTCTATTCGAACATCAATTTCTCTTCTAAGTTTCCAAAGAAGAGGAGCATAAACAATAAAATCTTGATCTAATGAGTTTACAACAATAGCAACGTCAATATCACTGTCTTCATGTTGGGTGACTTTTGCGTAAGAACCGTACAATATAACATTATCAACATCAAAATACTTTGAAACAAGCATCTTGTAATTTACTAGTTTGTTTATAATTTCTCTATTATCCATGATTTCAAATCATTTGTGTTTTCTAAAATTTGTTTACATCTTTCTTTTGTCAAACTTTTCATTAACCGTTCTTTATGTGAAGGATAACGAGCTTCAATATTCAAAGGCTCTAAGATGTCTATAAAGTCTTTAAATTTTTCAGGTAAAGTGTCATGAATATTTGACTTCTTAACCAATTGAGTTAGACTATGAGTAAAAGGTGCAGGATTAGAATCGGATGCGTTAAAGTGTGCTTTCAATATCTTTTCAATGGTTTGATGGCACATAAATCCAACATAAAGATACCTACCTGTTTGCATCATAGCCAATGCTGTTTCAAAATCATATTCCTATAATTCTGTCCAATATTTTACTTTATCATTCATGATACATTTTTTCACTGTATAGATGCAAATATACTAACAACTGTTGAAAAAGATACTATTAGGCAATGAAAAAGTTGAATAATCAAATAAAACCAAAACGCAAACCAAGGTTTATTTTAGCTTGCGTTTTTAAATTTTTGCAAGTCTGGAGACCGAGCAACTATGCCGAACATCCAGAAATTCAATACACTACGACCAACTGGAGGACAAAGTTTTATTATGGACAAATATTGTCTTTTAATTTTATAATTTTAAGAACGGATTAAAAATCCTAAGAATATTAAGAGCTGGGATTCTAAAAATCCCACCAACGTACACCACCATTTACTCGTGTATTTAAAAGCTATATAACCAAGAGGACTGGTCGGATTCACTTTTCCTTATTTTTATTTCTGTGAAACAAAAATAAGGAAGGGAATTGGGAGGGAAAGGACAAAAAAAGCGCTACAAGGGAAGCTGGGGTTGAGACAGTTAACTAACTAACTCACAACACTGAAATTATCATAGAACAAGGCAATAATTCAAGTATAATAACACGTTCGTTGTGTACTGTATAAATAATACACATTTTTTTGTATTTAATGCTTCGTGCATTAAATCCGTAAATCAAAATTCTTTCACAGGTTGAAAATTGAATTGATTCGGCTAAATTACGAAGTGAATTAATTGTATCAAACAATCCTATTAGATGACGCTCTGCTGTTATTGGTCATTTATATTCATTTTTGATAAAATAGATATAATCATTAATTTTAAGACGAGCATCAAACGAAATTTCAATATTATACCGTTTCATTTGGTATATTTATTTTTGAATTTCACTCCGTACAAATCGCCTAATAATTCAAAGGATTCATTAGCAGATTGTTCAAATGAAATAGTCTGAACTGGTAAGCCATCGACCCCTATAGGTTCTGGATACTCAATTTTTACTAATTTATGGTGTTTTTCGAGTTCGCGTACAATTTTACGACCTGCAGGCGTTTCTATATTAATTTGTGCTGTAACTGTCATAGTGGTACTTTTTTTAATGTAAATAAAGAAACAAAGATAATTGATTTTGGTAATATATCAACAAAGTTCTTCCATAAGTGAACAAATTTTAGAGAGCTGAATCCGCTTTTCCGTACTTTTTATTTCTGCTGAAACAAAAATAGGGAATGGGAATTGGGAGAGAAAGGACAAAAAATTAGCCCTACATTACTGTAAGGCTAATTTTGTTGGATTGAAATTTGGTTTTGAGAGGTCGTATTTTTTGAACCACTCCTTCTGTAAGGCTAATTTTGTTGGATTGAAATCCTTCGATGGAACAGATTTTTAACTTGTGCCACCTTCTTAGTCTATTTTATTGTTGGCACGGATTACAAATCCGCGCCAGCAGGGGACAGACTCTTTTGCCAACCTGTTAATTGTTTCGACACGTTTTCTACTTTCTGGTTCACTTCCACAAAACGCTTCAAGCTTATTTCCTTCAGATCTTTCATTAGCCGAATAAATAGCCGTATCACCTCTATACGTTCACGTGCCTCTTGTAGCACCGCATCCTTATCTTTGCGGCTATTGGCTCGGAAAATAAGCGTAAGCAAGTCTATCGTTTCTTTTTTCAGACTTTCGCCAACGGTAAACTTGTACTCGCGCGAAAAATGACGGGTGAACAGAAAAATCTCCATCAATAAATCGTAACAAGCCTTGTAAACAGGCAATTCGTTGTGTAGCGCCATTTTTTTTTGAAAAATTATATCCGCTTTGCCATATGATTTTGTGTCGTCATTCGGTAATATTCAAGCAAGCTTGATATTACCTCATTCCTAACAAAATTTCGTCCCCGCAAGCGGGGAATTAATAAAAAGAGAAGAAAGAAAATTTCAAATTGTCGAATAGACAAATGTCTACAAATCCCTAACGCAACGGACAGAAAAACCATAACTCTTCGTATCGTAGCCTCTGCTCTGACCGTTGTCATTATAGAACAGATACCGGCCCCAAGCGCGATTAGTATTGTACTCGGTAGAACTCCACCAGTAATAGAGGTAGCCAATAAGTTGGAATGCTCCATCGCTGTAATGACGGAAGCCACCCGGAAGGGCTGTAAATCCTGAACCGTTATTTTTTGTTAAATCGTTGCCGATTGCACCAGTATCGGTATGTGCATTCCATAAGGTGTTGGAGGCTAATGATTTGCCTATTTTATTGCCCGTAGTAGTTCCATCATAATTGTAAGCATTGGCTATCAAGTAATTCTCTAATGTTGTCCACTCGGCATCGGTAGGTACATGCCAACCGCTTGGGGCTATACTTCGGCTATCAGTGGCTGCCCACCAAGTGTAAAGCCGCCCATAAGTAGCTACATTGCTCTCATTATCTTTATATGCCCACTGGTACTTGGAGCTGGGATCGATAAGAGTACCACCTGTTGTAGTGCCTATGGCATCACCATTTCTGTATTTTGTAGTTTTCAGGTTTTCGGCCATCCAAGTTTGAGTACCAATGGTTACGGTTGAATAATTCTTATTGTCGGCATCTTTACATTCTACAAAAATGAAATTTGTGGTTTTATCGCCGATAGGTTTATCGGTAACTATTGTTGCATAATTACCAGAACTACCTTTATACAATAATTGGTCGCCAATGCTGTAGTGCATTTCTATGGATGCAGCTTTTGCTTTTTGGGGTTTTGTTTCGGTTAGTTTAGCGTCAAAAGCAATGCGAGCTTGGTTTATTACAGTACTTTGACTTATCGCTTTTGCATTTTAAGCAAAGCCATTGCCCTGAACTTGAAGGGTATAAACTCCTTTTGGTAATGTGAGTTGAAAGGAATTTTCACCTTGTGCAATTGTCAGGTTAAGCCCTGCTACTTTTTTACCATCTATGCCATAAGCACTAATTGCAGTGTTTCCGGGGTTCCTGGCATAAAACGATAAAATGGCTTTATCATTTATCGGGTTTGGATAAATGCTTATCGAACCGGAAGTTGAATTTAGTTTGTCAACTGACGTGACTACATCTGTTAGAGTCAAGGTATTTCCAGCTGCTACAGTAACCGTTAAGCCTTTTGTAAGGTTCTGAACTATCACACTTCCCACTGTGGCACTCGCTCCTGAGCCGGTAAAGTTGATAGTGTAATTAAATGCAAAAACGTTGAAAATAATAAAAAAAATGATACGAGAATTGGTTTTCTTGCTTTCATAATAATAAAATTTTTATTTATTCTCACTCTAATGGCTTTTCGGATTACGCCTTGTTTATTTATTTTTCTCTAACTTTTCCAAAGTTCTAAAACTTTGGAAAAGTTTAATTCAATTATATTCAATTATTTATTTATTTCACATCCGCAACTGCTCCATCTCCTTTTTTCGCACGCCCTTTGCGCATCGTTATGGTATTGGCAAAGCTATCTATGCGGTTGTTGAGTTTGGTAACGAAGGTTGCGAAAGCGGCATCGCCGTCGATGGTGATATAGGCATTTATACGTGTTGTAATAGTTGTGCAAGTGTCGACTATCTGTGAAGGTAAATCATTTATAAACAATGAATTGTGGTCATCTGCTTCGGATGTTAGCTCTGTTATTAGTTCATCAAAATAGGAATTAAACAGGTAATATTTCTCGTTTTGGAGCGTTAAGGATTGAATCTTTTTCGAAGAAATGTAGTATTCCGTTCGAAAGCAGGTGTGTATAA
>JBBSCW010000275.1:0-4699 GCA_038249855.1 Bacteroidales bacterium | reverse complement strand
GTCGACAAGGAATTCAGTCCCCTCAGTTGTGGAGATTCGTTTTGCCAAGGTTGCGATTTGAGTATTGTCATGCTCGAAACAGGCTTTGAGCGTTTCAATTTGTTCAGGCTGAATAAATGGTTCATCGCCCTGCACATTGATAATTACATCGAACTCCTCTCCAATTTTAGCATAAGCTTCGTAGCAACGATCAGTTCCACTTCGGTGGAATTCCGAAGTCATAATCACATTTGCCCCAAAGCTGACACAAGCATCATGTATCCGAATGTCATCGGTAGCCACAAATACATTTTCAACAGCCTTCGAGACCTGCTCGTAAACCCTTTGAATCATGGTTTTACCAGCAATTTCCACCAAAGGTTTTCCTGGAAATCTGGTGGAGGCAAATCGAGCTGGTATAATAGCTACAAAACGCTTTGAGCTTAGAGTACCGATATTATGAATTAGCATGCCGACTTGAATACTTCCGCCTTTTATCATATTTATGTTTCGTACGAACAAGCCAACGAGCATTTCGAATAAGGAGCAAGGTAATAATTGGATAAGAGGCAGTATTCATTTCTTGAACTGATAATACCAAGACGAGTAATGCCAGCATCAACAACCCTAAATTAAAATAGGAATAATAATAAATTGCCTTACGCAAAGGTTTTACCCATAATAGAAATCCAACTATAAAGTTGAAAGGATTTAACCACAAAAGGTTAAAGTTATGGTGCACCAATGGATGAACAGAGAAAAACGTTAAATATAAAATGATTAACCCTGCAAACCCTGTAATTATCAAAGTCAGACTGTCGAAATAAGGTTTAATATGAGCAACTTTGTACTCAAAAAACATACTTAAAGCTCCAAGAGCCAAAAATAAACAAAATATAAAAAGAGGTTCTGAATACCATTTATTAAGCTCCACTTTGGTTGTATTGGGATCAATCAATAATCTGTATTTCTTGACTAAGGGAACCGGTGATAGATCCTTATTTTCAAGAACTTTAATGCTTTGGAATTCATTCATTAAAACAATCGGTAAAAACATGCTCTCAAATTGTGGAGCTATTTTATCGGCATCCATACCAAACACAAGGTCGATCCCGAATTTAAGCCATGTTTCTTCACCAACGTACTCTCCAACCCACTGCCGATATGTTTTTGGGTTAGCATCTACTTTGAAACTAATAAATCCATCAACAGCATCCAAGATTTTATCACGAGGCCGAGTGGCACAATTATCAAACACAAAATTATAACGATATTTACGGTTTTCTGGCTTTAAGTTTTCGAGTAGCGAATTAATCAATTCTCTTTTTTCTTCAATTTTCAATTCTAATTCTTGCTCCCAAACTATGGAGTTACGTTTCTCATACTCTGCTAAGAACAAGGGTGTTTGATTTACTCCCAATAAATAATCTGTTTCACCTTTGATAAATTTAAAATAAAAATTATTAGTCTGAAAACTAAATATACCATAATTAAAAACTACATCGAGATTGCTTTGAGCATCTTTAAGCCTTATTCCTGTATGTCCAAATTTGGCATAAACCTCTTCGCCAGGCGAACAAGTAATTAAACTGACATTTGTAGAATCGCTGAAATTCAGATTCTGGGCATTACTACCTATGATAGAAACCAATAAAATAAAGAGAAATGTAATTTTTTTCATATTTCAATATGAGTGTTACTTAAACAACTGTTTGCAAAAATACAAACATTTATTTAAGTTTTCTACAATAGAATTAGTCAAAAAGTGAAATAATTGGATTATTCTTCAATAAATCATTAGTTTATACATAATATCTGCTTTATAACATACAAAATTAGTATTTGAGGTGAAACAAGCATGATTTTCAATTATAATTTATTTACAGTTTTTTTAATCAACTGAAATTATTAAATTTGTGGGATTACTCTTTCGTTACATGCAAATTACCAAATATTAGGGAGAACGAAGAAAGAAAAACATATTTAATCCATTAAAATAGAGATTTATGAAAAATATTTTAATTATTAATGGCCATCCCGAAATGAAAAGTCTCTGTACGGAGCTAGCTTTATCATACCAAAAAGGAGCAGAATCAGCTGGTGCAAACTGTAGTATCATTCATTTATGCCAGTTGGATTTCGATCCATTAAGAAACCATCATCTGGATAAACACAACCAATATGAACCTGATTTGGTGAAAGTTCAGGATGAAATTCACAAGGCCGATCATCTTGTATTTGTATACCCAAATTGGTGGGGAACTTATCCGGCTCTATTCAAAGGCTTCATCGACAGGGTTTTTCTGCCTGGTTTTGCATTCAACTATCGCAAAAAATCCTTGTTTTGCGATAAATTACTTACAGGTAAATCAGCACGAGTTATAGTTAGCATGAATTCGCCACGATGGTATTACTATTTACGTTATGGACAAAGTGGACATATTTCGATGAAAAGAAACATTTTGGGTTATTGTGGTGTATGTCCGGTAAGAATAACTTCGATTGGTCCTGTGAAATCTGCTCGTGAATATAAAATTCGTGGCTGGCTACGCAAAATTGAACTCCTGGGACGAAAAATGAAATAATTTTGCAAAATGTCGTTCCAACAAAACTTCTTAAACTTGTTTATATTGAAGCTATTTCAGATGGAATTCGGGAGTCGTTACTACAATGCCTCAAATTAAATTCTCATCAAATTTCAAGTAATTTTGATTAAATCAAACTAAATGGCAATGTTTGTTGTTTTAACAAAAATTACTGATAAAAAAGGAACAATTTTAGCCATACTTTTTAAAATTGATTACTTTTGCATTATAAACAACCTCCACAGAACTTCATGAGTTTAATTGACAATATACGACAACCAATAACAGCTGAAATGCAAGCTTTTAAAAGAGTTTTTGCTTCGGCTCTAAAATCAGATAATCCACTTATATCCAGCGTAAACGATTACATTTTGCAAGGAAGCGGCAAACAACTGCGGCCTATCCTTACCTTGCTTTCTGCTAAATTGTGCGGTTCGGTTACGGAAGCTACTTACAACGGGGCATTAGCATTAGAACTTTTGCACAATGCGAGTTTAATTCACGACGATGTAGTTGATTTCACCATGGAGCGTCGCGGACGACTATCAATCAATGCTCGCTGGTCGAATAAAATTGCGGTACTTTCTGGCGATTACATGCTATCCAATGCCTTGGTAAGTGCCACTAAAACAGATAATTTACAGATTCTAAAAGCTGTAGCCAACATAGGCATGGAGCTTTCGGATGGTGAGTTGATTCAGTTGCTTAACACCAATAAAACAAAGATTACTGAAAAAGACTATTTTAATATCATCCGCAAAAAAACTGCCTTACTTTTTGCCACTTGTACCGAAGTTGGTGCTTTATCGGCCAATGCTGATTCAGAAACCAGAATGCATCTGAAAAAATTTGGAGAAAATCTAGGACTTTGTTTTCAGATAAAAGATGATATTTTTGATTATTATCAAGATATTGAAATAGGTAAACCAACTGGAAATGATTTGCAGGATGGGAAAGTTACTTTACCACTTATTTATGCACTTCAAATAGCCCAAGATACCGAGAAAGACAAAATAATTTCTATCATTGAAAGCAAGAATTTCAATGATGAAAATATAAAACTAATCATGGAATTTGCTCGAAATATGGGCGGTGTGGACTATGCCGAGAATTGCATGACCAATTTTAGAAATGAAGCCATTAAAGAGCTAGCTGGATTTGCTGATTGTGCCGAAAAAGAGGCTTTAATCCACTGTGCTGAATTTGCATCGCAACGAAACAATTAGCCAGCAACAACTCCTCAAAAATTATAACTTAGTGTTGCAGCTTCGGTCGAAACAATTAGCTGCGTTTCAGCCCCTAAAATTAAAGGAAGATTGTTGTCGACGTGTCCCGCTTGAAAATTAAAACATACTGGATATGTATTTTCACCAACAGCCTCATTGATAATTTCGTAAATACTTTGCAACATCAGCTCGTCTTCCTCACAATCGGAAAACTGACCCACGACTAAGCCTGAAATTGCATTGAACACGCCACCCAATCGTAAATTTTGTATCATTCTATCTATTTGATAAGGCTTTTCGCCTATATCCTCGATAAAAAGAATATTGTTTTTATAGAGCAAATCAAAAGGCGTCGCTCGCATTCCGATAAGTACAGAAAGATTTCCACCAATTAGTTTTCCGTTTGCTTTTCCAACATGGTTAAGATCATGGTTGGCAAAGGAATAAGTAGGTAAATTACCCATCAGAATCTGTTTCAAACCATCAACTGGATTAGATTCAATCTCTAATTCCGAAATATCCTTTGCCATAATAGAATGGATGGATGCAATTTCCAATTTTGTTATCGCGTTGTGCAAAATAGTTACATCACTAAACCCAATCAACCACGTGGGAGAGGCAATGAATTTAGAAAAATCTATTTTATCAATGATTTGCGCCAACCCATAACCACCTCTACTGCAAAGTATAGCATCTATTTCCAGATTGTCCAATGCAAATTGCAAATCGGATATTCTTTCTTCTTTTGTACCGGAAAATCTGCCCCACTGCGATTTTGCAAACTGACCCCCTGAAACACGAAACCCCCATTGCTCCAAAACAATTGTAGCTTTATCAATATATTCGGCATCAATAGCTCCAGAAGGAGAAATAATGTGAATCAAACTGTTGGGTTTTAAAAAAGGAGGC
>JBBSCW010000274.1:0-4739 GCA_038249855.1 Bacteroidales bacterium | reverse complement strand
TTCTGCTACTAAACAATATACGTTTAAAAGAATAGACGGATCAACTGGTACAAGACCAGCCGGACTTAATGGTTTAAACAATAGCTATAACCGAACACTCGAGAATTTCTACCAGTCTCTTATCAAGTTAAATAAAAAATTTGGTAGTCATTCGACTTCTGCGGTTTTGGGGTTTGAGGCCTTGGACAATAATTATGCTAACTTTTCTGCATCGCGTAAAAATTATTTACTGCCTCAGTATGAAGTCTTGGATGGTGGAGATGCCAATTACATGAGTAATGGTGGCAATGCTACTGAATTCTCATTGGTATCTTATTTTGGCCGGATGAATTACTCTTTTAAGGACAAATATTTGTTTGAAGCCAATCTTCGATACGATGGTTCATCCAGATTTGAAAGTACTAAACGATGGGGTTTATTTCCCTCATTTTCAGCTGGATGGAGAATTACAGAAGAAGATTTTATGAAAAGTCAAGCGTTAATTTCGAACTTGAAAATAAGGGCTTCCTGGGGCGAACTTGGCAACCAAAACATTGGAAATTATCCATATTTAGGTGTTGTGTCCATAAATCAGCCTTATTATTTTGGAAAAACAGTGGTTCAAGGAGCCGCTCAAACTGTATTGCCAAATGGTAATGTAACCTGGGAAACGACAACAGATATGAATTTTGGATTGGATTTTGGATTCTTAAACAACAGGTTAAGTGGTTCCTTCGATCTTTATAATAGAAAAACCCGCAATATATTATATAAAAGAGATATCCCATCTATTGTTGGCTTAGATCCTTCAGAACAAAACATTGCTGAAGTGGAAAATAAAGGATGGGATTTGCAATTAAGCTGGGCTGATAAAATTGGGCAATTAAAATATGGTGTTGACCTTGTTGTTTCAGATGTTCGCAATAAAGTGATAAATCTAAACGGTAAACCACAATACGGACGAAATGTAATTTTTGAAAACGAAGAATATCAGGCATTTTACGGCTATGAATGTATTGGCATCTATCGCTCTCAGGAAGATCTGGACAAGTATCCGGCCGTAAATACAAATGTTAAAATTGGCGACCTAATATTTAAGGACATAAGTGGTACGAACGGAGAATCTGATGGAGTAATTGATCCAAATAATGATAAGGTTATATTGGGATCTAGCATACCGAGATATAATTTTGGTGTTACTTTCAATTTTGCATATAAAGGATTTGATATGAATATGTTCTTTCAAGGTGTTGGCAAAAAAGAATTATATTATTCTACTAGTGAACCTGCTTATGGAGGAAACTATTTTACCTATCAATTAGGACGACTGATCCCTGATGATCCCACAACTTATCAAACAGCTGACTGGATCAGAACTGGTGGCGCCAGCGCGAACAATGAAGACAATAGCTTCTATTTGTATAATGCTGCTTATGTAAGATGTAAAAGTGTTGTTTTAGGTTATACCATACCATCTTCACTAGCGAAAAAAATTAGCTTACAAGGAGTGCGAATCTACGTTTCAGGAGAAAATATTTTTACTATTGATAAACTAAAGATTAATACGATTGATCCGGAAGCGCCAAGTTCTTCAACCGGGCAATCCTATTATCCCAATACGAAAGTTATCGCATTTGGAATAGACGTAAAATTTTAACTTTAAACATTTGTAAATTATGAAGACAAATTATAAAATATTACTATTATTATCGCTATTAACATTTGTTTCGTGCGATGATTATTTAAATAAATATCCTTTAGATAAACCTTCAAACGAAACTTTTTACTCCACTAAGGATGAAATTGTTATGGCAGTAAATGCATGCTACAATTTTATGACATCGCGTATTGAATGGCCATCGTTTCCGACTCAGTTTTCAAGCGATTTAGTGACAGACATTGCCGTTACAAGAAATAGTGGAACTAACTTCGTTCAATTTAAGAAGGGCGAATTAGGTTCTAGTAGTGCATTGTCAAGATTGGAATGGGAGAACTACTATAAAGGTGTCAACCGTACAAATTCACTTATTGATGGCATGGAAAGAGCCAAAGCCAACACTCCAGATGCAATTTTTAAGCGAGTTAAAGCTGAAGCTCGTGCGATTCGTGCTATTTGCTATATGGAACTCATACAGAAATTTGGCGATGTACCATTGATTATAAAATATGTGGATGCGACTAATGCTCTCACATTAACGAGAACCCCCAAAAGCGAAGTTTTGCAGTTCATTTACACTGAATTAGGTGGTGCAACTCAGGACCTCCCTACGACCTACACCAATGTCGGAGACAAGGGAAGAATCACGAAAGGGACGGCATTGGCAATGAAAGCCAGAATCGCTTTATATAATAGTGATTGGGCGACAGCTAAAAAAGCAGCAAAGGATGTAATGGATCTCAACGTGTATAAAATGTATCCAAATTACAGAGAATTATTTACTTATAAAGGCGAATATTGTGCTGAAATTATTTTGGACTGCGAGTTTATGCAAACACAGAGGGAAAACGCCATTCAAGTCTTTGGTGGTCCCCGAAATTCAGCAGGACAATCACAATGTGCCCCAACAGAGGATTTGGTGGCTTCCTATGAATGTACTGATGGTAAATCCATCGATCAATCACCCTTGTATGATCCAACTAATCCATTCACGAACCGTGATCCTCGCATAAAGGGTACTATAATATTGCCTAGGGTATGGGACGGAACAACAGTGAAAACAAATGGTACTGTATTTAATGGCATCGAATTCATGTCATCAAAAGAAATCCTTAATGCTGCTGATGGTAAGACAAAACTATCAACTTGTTTAAGCGAAAAGGAGAAGATCGTTTTAGATACAAAAACCAACAAAACAATTGCCAATCAGGAAGTAACCAATGCCTTCTCCTCGCGTACCGGATATTGTCTATATAAATATATTGTTGAAGAAAACGTTCCAACACCAAACAACTGCTATCAAAATTTTATTTTATGCAGGTACGCTGAAGTTCTTTTAACTTATGTGGAAGCATCTGTTGAATTAGGTCAGATTGATCAAACAGTATTGGATGCCTTGAATACCGTACGTGCAAGAGCTTATGGTAATTCAACCACCAGTGGCACTAACATAAGTGCAACCAATTATCCGAAAATTACGACCATGAATCAGACTGAATTACGTAAAATAGTTCGTCGCGAACGTAAAATAGAACTAGCTTTCGAAGGATTTCGCATGGAAGATCTGAAACGTTGGGGACTCATGCTCAAAACGCTCAATCAGCGTAAAAACTATGGTAGACCTGAAAATTACACCAAATTGGCTGCAACAGATATTCCAGTGTTTGATGCCGATGGAATGGTAACTTTTACTTTTGCCGAAGAAAAATATGGTTTAAATAACGAAGCTAGTAAGATGAGATACTTTGAACAATTTGGTGCTATAACCGATAAATTTATGTTGTATCCTATTCCAATTGGTGAAACTCAATTGAATCCGAAACTTGGACAAAATCCAGGTTATAATTAATATACTTTTCTTGGCTGCATCAGGTTCTGCGAGCTAACTTCAGAACCTGATGCATTATTTTGGTTAGAAAATTTCACAACCTTCATTGCTTATACATAAGAACATGACGAGATACAAAAAATCAATATTTTTGCCTGTTATTCTTTTTTGCATAGCCTTTAATATACAATTAATTGGTTGTACTCCATCTCCGGATGATTTAGATGGGAAACAAAATAACTCCTCTGAAATAGTTCCCAATGTATCCATAAACTGGTCCGATTTCCAACAAACTATCGTTGGAAACGGCATAAATTTCGAAGGATATCATTCCAATGGTGGCTCGGAAGTACTTTCGCAGACGTTTATTGCAATGCTGGCAACTTTACCCTGTCAATTGAATCGGGTATGTTTGCCATTGAACTTATGGGAGTCTGAAAACGATAATAATGATCCGTTTACTATGGATTTATCGCGTTTTAATGATTCAGGTGGTGCCCGAAATACCTTTCTTCGTATTAAAGAATTAAAAAACCGTGGGATGGAAAGTTGGCTATCTATCTGGGATATATCTAACTGGAATATCCTTAATCCTGATAAAACATCGAAGCGGAAAATTGCAAACTTCGATGAAATGGCAGAATCCATAACTGCATTTTTAGTCTATGGCAAGCAAACATACAACATCGAACCTTTATATGTTTCAGTAAATGAACCATCTATCGCTTCAGAAAATGGCTGGGGCGGGTACAATATTGCACTTTCTCCTGAAGAGCAAATCAGTCTGATACAAAAAGCAGGAATACTTTTCGATAAATATCAAATTAAGACAAAGTGGTTGATTGCAGTGCATAAGGTATATCCATCGGAACTGGAACAAGCCAAACAGATTTTTGCAAATCCTAGTGTTAAAAAATATGTGGCAGGTTTCGATTTTCATTCGTATTCGATGCAAAATTCGGAGTTTGAGCCCTATCTGAAAAACTGGTATGAGTGGTCAAAAACCACCGGACTACCAACCTTTTGCGGTGAATGTGATTACGATAACGCGTTTTGGCTAAATCCTGATCGAGAAACCTGGACGAAGGCTGCACTGAATTATGGCACCGCATTGCACCGTATTTTCAATACCGCACAAGTAAATGCAATTATACCATGGTACGCAAATAACGCGGAAGATACTCGTCCATACCGCTTTATTTCCAAACACTTTATGGAGACCTTTAAAAAAGGTGCCATTTTGGTGAAATCAACTTCTACCGATCCTAATCTTCT
>JBBSCW010000273.1:0-4776 GCA_038249855.1 Bacteroidales bacterium | reverse complement strand
AGAATCCCTTAAAATCTAGACAAGAACTTTACCAGCAATATCCTCAATTTATGGATGTTTTTGTGAGCGATGTATTACGTGAAGATCCCAAAGATTCAATTAAAGTCAGTCAGGCAATTACTAAGTTTCTATCTGATAGTACTTTTGCCAATGTGAACAAAAAAGTTTCCGAAACTTTCAAAGATGTTTCAGCTATTGAAAAAGCCATCTCCGAATCTTACCAACGGATTCATTTCTTTTTTCCACAAGTCAAACTTCCACCACTTTATTTCTTTGTTTCTGGATTCAATCAATCTATGCTAGTTCATCCCGATTTTATTGGAATAGGACTGGACATGTATCTGGGAAGCGACTTTCCACTTTATAAGGAAATCGCCTATGATTATTTGACTTATAATATGCGACCTGAAAGTATTCCAGTGGATGTAATCTCAGCTATTCTGTTCAATAACTTCAAGATAGATATAAAGGAAGACAGATTGTTGGACAATATGCTTTATAGAGGGAAAATCATGTATATACTTGCTGCTATCATGCCACAAGTGAAGCCATACGACTTGATGGGTTATACAAAATTTCAATGGGAGTGGAGCCGGAAATACGAACAGGTCGTTTGGAATACAATGTTGGATAAAAGCGATATTTATTCGACCGATAATTTGCTGATTCGCAAATATCTGAACGAAGCTCCTTTTACTACGCCCATCTCGCAAGAATCTCCTGGGAGATTAGGAACTTGGATAGCTTGGCAAATTGTAAATAGTTATATGGATAAAAACCAACAGATTACATTAGCTGATTTATTGAAGGATAATAACTATCAAAAAATGCTTGATAACTCGGGGTATAAGCCTTGAAAGTTGAAATAATATTGAGTGTTACTCTGAGTGCGATTTAGAGTCGCACCCCGAGCTATTACCATAACAAATTCATTTACAAATACTTTACTAATAATTTTTCCAGAACACACACATAATAAAATGGAATATTAAGAAGCCTGAATTCTTTCCCCTGAGTTGTTGTAACTACATCTAACAATATGGGTTGTGACCAAACTCGAATTGCTAAATCGTAAGGAGATTTTTCCATAAACAAATGCAAAGATTTTAGTTTGGCATTGTGCCCTGATTTTACTACAATGGGTATCGCTTTGCCATCGTACTCAATGACAAAATCGACTTCAGCAGAAGATTGGTTCTTTTCACGAACCCAATATTGTCGGTGCTTAGAAACTCTTGTTTCCAACGAGATAAGTTCTTGTGCTACTATTTGTTCGGCAATCATACCTCTCCAAACATCTTGTATGTCGGTGGTCGAGAACAATTCTTTCCGAACTCCGGCAACATAATTCACTATTCCTACATCCAACCAGATTAACTTAGGTTTACGAGTTCTGGAGGTTAATAGTGGTAGCTGTGTAGAAGTAGTGGGATAAACCAATTCCAACAACATTGTTTTTTCTAACATTCTGAATGCCTCGCCTACTTCGCGCGACCGATAATTACTAGCACCAAAGCGTTCAAATGAAATTGTATTTCCAGCATACCGCCAGCCCTCAGTAATCAGAAAGCGAATAATCTGCAACATACTGTTATTATTTGCATATTTCTCAACATCATCTTTGTAAGCGGTTAACAAACTATCGTATATTTTATTACATGCAAGTACATCACGTTTTTCGGCGTATTTGTTTATAACCGCAGGCATACCGCCAATTACTGCAAAGTTTTTAAAGTGTTGCATCAGGCGGTCATGCACAGCCGTGACACCCAAGGTTTCAACCAACTTTTGATCAAAACTTTCACCTATCCCGTTCAAAAACTCAATAAATGAACATGGATGAATTGCTAAATACTCCACCCTCCCAACTGGAAATGAAATAGTCTTATCCAATAAACTTTCCAAAAGTGAACCCGCTGCAATAACATGCAGCCATTTAATTTCTTCATAGAAATACCGCAACATAGCCACTGCTTTCGGTGAATTCTGTATCTCATCGATAAAAAGCAATGTGGGTACATCTCTTTTGAGTTGTTTGTTGTGTACATAAATTGCATCAATCAGTATATTAATATCTTCAAAGTCATCAAACAACCGACAATCGGCAGGTTTATCTAAATTCAAGGTCAAATAAACTTCAAATGTGTTGGCAAAATCGTTTATTAGGGTTGTTTTGCCAGCTTGACGCGCACCCCTTAAAACCAATGGTTTACGATCTTTCTCAATCGCCCAAAGTTTCAAATGCGAAAAAAGTATTCTATCTATCATATTCTCAATAATTTATGAACATGCAAATATAGTCATTTGTAACAAAATAAGGGTATAATTTCTACTTTATTGTAACAAAGTAAGGGTATAAAATGCAATTTCTTGTCACAGAATAAGGGTAGAATAGATTATCCTTATATATTATTGTTACGAATGATACAGTAAATTTCTAATCAATGAGTGTCAATTTTACAAATCCAAAAATTTCAACATCTTTATCCAAACGATGTGTTTTAGGGAATGTATATTCTTTATAATGCTGATTTTTAGAGCGTGTAGCCAGTACAACTTCAGATTTGAAATATTGTAGTTCTTTCAGTCCCAGTATTAGTAATATTAGGTTAGCATGGCAAATAGTGAATAGCTATATGGATAAGAATCAACATATTACACTAGCTGATTTATTGAAGGATAATAATTATAAAAAAATGCTTGATAATTCGGGGTATAAGCCTTGAAAGCTGTAATAATATTGAGTTGGTTTTGTGAGATAAAACGACCTTGCAGTAATGCGAGATCGTTTTTTTAGTTTAAATCCTTATTTTATTGGAACTTGGTTTTTGAGAAGTTAATCACTATCGAATTTATCTGCTAACGGATAGGGATAGCCGTCCACCTCCTACGAACCTCCTAATAGCTATTCTTGGACTGTCTGACTGCGGGAATTTCCGATAACTATCGTGGAACGGGCAGGTGGCTTGGCTAACCTATACTAGCAGCATGGCCGTTCAGTCATCATGCAGTTGTCAATTATTTTTCTTTGAGCTATTAATTGATTAATGCACTGGACGTACTGCTTCAATTAAATCCAATTTAATAATTTCCCAGAATTTATTACGTAAACATATCGGATCAAAATCAATATCAGCATTCTCAAAACTATTGAAATTGTTGATAATTTCTTGTCTATCATGTGAATAAGGATAACGTTCTTCGTGTAAATGAAGCATATTTTCAATTGAAATCATCTCCATTAATTCATGGATATCCCAAAAATCTTTTTTTCTTCCACTTCTCGATACTACATCTATTTTCATTGCTGCAATTTCTTCCAGTGTAGCCAACCGCAATCCGTCTATCTCTAAATACGGACGAATAAAGGGATCGGTATAAAATAAATCTAACTTAATACAGTCATTTTTTGATTTGCCTATAAAATAAGATTTGCCCATTCCTACTATGTCAGTCACAAAAGTATCCACATATGCATAGTGTATTCTCAAATAATCATCAATTGCTTTAAAATCAACAGAATCATATATACAATCCGTGAATAAATCAATGTCAACCGATTGGCGATGTCCTAATTGCAAGCTCAATGACGTACCGCCTACCAACCTAAATTTATCAAACACAGAGGTTGCCATCAAATCTTGAAGCGTTGAAAGTAGTAACCTGCTTACTGTGTTATAATACAATGGTTTTGCCATATTATTGTAGGTATTTAAGGATGTTTGCTTCAATAATTTTATTTGATGCGTTTCTTTCACCGAGAGATTTTAGAGCAATCTCTTTGCCGTAAAAACGAACTATTTCTTGTATCTCCTGCTCATTTCCGCGTTCAAAAATACGACAGATTACAGCTGATTTATTCTTTTTCCAGTCTATAAGTTTCATATCTGTGTCCCAAAATACAACTGAACGCAGGTTAGATAGGTCTGGATGATAGTTTTCTGATAACTTTTTTTTCTCTTGTGCGATGTCGTTATAAGCTTGAAGAACCATAAAATAACCTTCTTCCAAACCTAAGGCATGTTCTATTTTCAACGATAAAGCGGGATTCATTCGTCGCTTACCTTTGGTAATTGTAGTAATGGTTTGCGGAAATTCATTGATTGAGAGAGCGAATGTTCCTTTTGGTAATTTTCTTTTTTTTAGCTCTCTTTCCAGTATTAAACCTGGATGAATACCCTTAATTATGCTAATGTTTGAGTTCATAGTTGTTGTCAATTAATTTTCAACAAAGATACAATAAAGTAAACAGATTTGTTTACTTTTCGTTTTTAATATGTAGCAAACTATATTAATTGGAAATCTTGAGCGTTGTTTTTTGCACTAAATTAATTGTTAATTGCTATAAGTTGTAATAGTAATTCACTTTTTTCTTATTTGTTTCGGTTTGTTGCACATGCTGAGGCAGTTTGCGACAAGTGCCTTATTTGAAATAGCAAGCTATTCAGTATTTTCTTGCTCTACCGAGCAACACACCGATTACAAATCAGCGCGAGCGTGTGAAAAAAAAGATATGAAGTCTTAATCCTTATTTTATTGGAACTTGGTTTCGGGGAATGCAAGATTTTATTGATTATTTAGACGGAAAAAGGTCTTAATCCTTATTTTATTGGAACTTGGTTTCGGGGTCATGAAAAAAACAAAATTAGAAATTCTAAAAAATGTCTTAATCCTTATTTTATTGGAACTTGGTTTCGGGGAGCCGAAGCTATAGGAGGGAGTTATCAATTAATAACTGTCTTAATCCTTATTTTATTGGAACTTGGTTTCGGGGTT
>JBBSCW010000272.1:0-4783 GCA_038249855.1 Bacteroidales bacterium | reverse complement strand
GTATTCATTCTTCAAATCGTTCAGCTTTCCGACAAATTCCCATATAGGTGACAAAACTGTATCTTGATAACTGCTAAATCGGATTATGTGATTAAAATCTCCATTCTGAACTCGTATCCAAGTATCACATCCATCAGCACAAACATTACATGTGTTAATATTGATCTTTTCAAATTTTGTTTGGTCGTATAATCCATTGATTTTTTGCCAAATACTATCTGGGGTTACTTTATTTATTTTCTTTTCGCCTCTATCACAAATCGCAGCAAGAGTGTAGGTCATATTATTCTTGGTAATAACCAATGAATCTGTTCCTGCACACCAACCACAGGTAGTGCCAATGGTTATGACCATCTCTGAATTTTCTGTATCAGACTCACATGAAACAATTAATATAGATAACAGAATTAGTGCGAATAATTTGTGTGCTTTCATGTTGAATCTTATTTGTTATTTCTTGACGAAGAATAAGTTACAAACGTTGCATTGTTAGTTTAAAAAAATATATGATGAAACGAATTGTATAAACTATATTGTGTGTTAATTAAAAAATATAAGAGCTGCAACTTTTTATAGATTGCAGCTCTCACATGATTAAATTTTATTTGTCGAATGTATTACTTTTCACTTCTCTCTTCGCGTGGAGGACGAGGCATTAAAGCTTTGCGTGAAAGTTTGAATTTACCAGTTTTTTGATCTATTTCAAGCAATTTTACATCAATGATATCGCCTTCCTTAATACCCGATTGATCCATGGTTTCAATTCGCTTCCAGTCTATTTCTGAAATGTGCAACAAGCCTTCTTTGCCTGGCATGAATTCAACAAAAGCGCCATAAGGCATTACCGATTTTACTTTCGATGGGTAAGTGTCGCCAATTTCAGGGATAGCAACTATGCCTTTGATTTTTGCAATGGCAGCATCGATAGCAACCTTATTATTAGCAGCAATTTCCACACGACCTTGGTCACCAATTTCTTCGATGGTGATTACGGCTCCTGTTTCTGCTTGCATATTTTGAATAATTTTTCCTCCAGGTCCGATTACTGCACCTATCATTTCTTTAGGTATCATAATCACCACAATGCGAGGTGCATTTGGTTTCATATCCTCACGAGGAGCTGCCAATGTTTCTTGGATTTTACCTAAAATGTGCATTCTGCCTTCTTTAGCTTGGCTGAGTGCTTTTTCAAGTATTTCGTATGATAATCCGTCTACTTTGATGTCCATTTGTGTAGCTGTGATACCATCTATCGTACCTGTAACTTTAAAGTCCATATCGCCTAAGTGATCTTCATCACCCAAAATATCTGAAAGAACAGCAAAGTTTTTTCCTTGATTTTCAGAAATAAGTCCCATTGCAATACCTGAAACAGGCTTCTTGATCATAACTCCTGCATCCATCAATGCCAATGTGCCAGCACAAACCGTAGCCATCGACGATGAACCGTTTGATTCTAAAATGTCGGAAACTATACGAACTACATAAGGATATTCACTTGGAATCATGTTTTTTAAAGCACGTAATGCCAAGTTTCCATGACCTACTTCACGACGACCAACGCCACGTGATGCACGAGCTTCACCTGTAGAGAATGGTGGAAAATTATAATGTAGCAAGAATCGTTCTCTGCCTTTGAAAAGGGCATCATCCACAATTTTCTCATCCATCTTAGTTCCCAACGTTACGGTTGTCAACGATTGAGTTTCGCCACGTGTGAAAACTGCTGAGCCATGAGCTCCTGGAAGATAATCAACTTCTGACCAGATTGGACGAATTTCGGTAGTTTTACGACCATCCAAGCGTTTGCCTTCATCCAAAATAGAACGACGCATGGCTTCTTTTTCAACATCATGATAGTATTTACCAATCAGTGCTTTTTTAGCATCAATTTCTTCGGGTGCAACTGTAGCAATATATTCAGCCTTGATAGCTGAAAAATTATCAATTCGTTCGTGTTTGTTAGGATTACAAGATTTAGCAACTTCATAAACTTTATCGTAAGTTTTTGCCCAAATATCTTTTTTAAGATCTTCGTCATTCACTTCGTGGCAATATTCACGCTTTTTAGTAGAACCCACTGCTTCCATCAATTCAATTTGTACTTGACAATGAACTTTGATAGCTTCGTGAGCAACCTTCATGGCAGCAAGCAAATCTTCCTCACTTACTTCTTTCATTTCGCCTTCTACCATCATTATATTGTCGAGGGTGGCAGCTACCATGATATCCATGTCAGCTGTAGCCAATTGTGCAAATGTTGGATTTACAACAAACGCACCATTGATACGAGCTACACGAACTTCTGAGATTGGACCGTTGAACGGAACATCAGAAACAGCCAAAGCGGCCGAAGCAGCTAAACCTGCCAAAGCATCAGGCATGTCTTCGCCATCGGACGAAACCAGCATAATGGTTACAAATGTTTCAGCATGATAATCATCAGGGAAAAGTGGACGTAAAGCACGATCCACAATGCGACAGATTAATATTTCGTAATCAGAGGCACGACCTTCGCGTTTAAGAAATCCACCAGGAAATCTACCGAAAGCGGCATATTTTTCTTTGTATTCAACCGAAAGCGGCATAAAATCCGATCCAGGAACTGCATCTTTGGCCGAGCAAACTGTGGCCAGTAACATGGTATTACCCATGCGAACCATCACCGAACCGTCCGCCTGTTTGGCTAACTTACCGGTTTCGATGGTAATTTCACGTCCATCGCCGAGTGCAATGGTTTTTGTAACTACGTTCATAAAATTACATTTTTTATTTTTAATCTATTAAATTTCGGGTACAAAGATACAATAATATTCTTGTATATAAGCCTATTTTTGGCAATATTACTTTACAATAATGATACATTAATAAGCTTATATGTAATTATTTGGGTTGTTTCAAAAATGTTTTTTCAATAATTTTTGGGAAGTATTCATATTCCAATGCGTGTACTTTTTCTGCAATGTTGTCGGAGGTGTCGGTAGGCTGTAATTGACACTTTGCCTGAAAGATTATATTTCCTTCATCGTAATTTTCATTCACATAATGGATAGTAATACCCGATTCAATTTCTCCTGCATTTTTCACGGCTTCGTGTACTTTGCTGCCATACATGCCTTTACCTCCATATTTTGGGAGTAGTGCTGGATGGATATTGATAATTTTGTTGGGGAAATTGTCAATTAATACCTGAGGGACTTTTAGTAAAAAGCCTGCCAAGACTATAGAATCAATTTGATAGGATTTCAATAAATCTAAAATAGGCGTGCCTTGCTCGAACTCCGCTTTTGTAAAAGTGAATGACGGGATTTGGAGCTTTTTTGCACGTTGGTGAACAAAAGCTTCAGATTTATTGGATAAAATGACAGGAAATACAAAACCGGGATGATTTTGGAAGTAATTTACTATGTTTTCGGCATTCGATCCTGATCCCGAAGCAATGATTGCAATTTTTAAAGGCATAAATTAGTTGAATTTTGCTCACAAATGAGCAGTTTGTGCAAAAAAGTGTATTTTTTTTATCAATAACGAGGTTATTTGGAGAAAATGTATTTCCTTTGCACCGCAAAATTATAAAACAATTTCAATTTATAAACTTAAAAACAAAAAAATTATGTCAGAAGTTGCAGCTAAAGTAAAAGCTATTATCGTAGACAAATTAGGCGTAGAAGAAGCAGATGTTACACCAACAGCAAGTTTCACTAACGACCTAGGCGCTGATTCATTGGACACGGTAGAACTGATTATGGAATTCGAAAAAGAATTTGGCATATCTATTCCAGACGAACAAGCAGAAAAAATCTCAACAGTTGGCGATGCTATCGCTCACATCGAAGCTATACAAAAATAATTTTTTTCCACAATAATTCTTTATTATGGAATTAAAAAGAGTAGTGGTAACCGGTTTAGGCGCGGTTACTCCTTTAGGTAATTCTGTTCCAGAGTTTTGGGACAATTTGGTTAAAGGAGTAAGCGGAGCCCGCCCGATTACTCGTTTTGATGCGTCATTACACAAAACGAAATTTGCTTGCGAAGTAAAAAACTTTGATGCTTCTAAGTATTTCGACCGCAAAGAACTCAGGAAAGTTGACGTTTACGCTCAGTATGCAATTGCAGCGGCTCAAGAAGCTATTTTAAATAGTGGTCTTGATCTCGATGCAATTGACAGAGATGAGGTGGGTGTTATTTTTGCTGCGGGAATTGGTGGTATCGAAACTTTTGAGCAAGAAGTAGGTTATTATTATCAGAATTTAGATAAAGGTCCGAAGTTCAACCCGTTCTTTATACCTAAAATGATTGCTGATATTGCAGCTGGTCAAATTTCGATTATGTATGGTTTTCGTGGACCTAATTATTCTACAGCGTCAGCTTGTGCATCTTCAACAAATGCAATAATAGATGCTTTCAACTATATTCGTTTGGGTAAAACGCCAATAATCTTGGCCGGTGGTTCTGAAGCTGCTATCACTCCAGCTGGAGTAGGTGGTTTTAATGCACTCACTGCTTTATCTACCCGCAACGATGATTGTGAAACTGCTTCTCGACCTTTTAGTAAAAGTCGCGATGGTTTTGTAATGGCTGAAGGTGCAGGTTGTTTGGTTTTGGAAGAAATGGAACATGCCTTAGCTCGTGGAGCCAATATTCTCTGTGAAGTAGTTGGAGGTGGAATGTCGGCAGATGCTTATCACCTGACAGCCACTCACCCAGAAGGTTTAGGTGCAAAGTTGGTGATGCAGCGTGCATTGAAAGATGCTGAAATGAACCCAGAAGATATAGATTATAT
>JBBSCW010000271.1:0-4803 GCA_038249855.1 Bacteroidales bacterium | reverse complement strand
TATTTTAGCGACTGGATTTATAATAATTCGCAAAAAGGATATGTGGCTTGTCTCAGTGAGGAAATCGCTAATACGCCTATCAGTAAGAAAATTGATTTCATGACTCAGCATGTATCAAGTTATCCAGCTTTGAAAGTTCATCCAGAATTTATAAAAATCATTGCATCGCAAGAAACTGAAATTTCTAATAGAAAGACTTTTTATATACCCAAGGAAAAGTTGGCTCAAGTTGAAAATGAATTGCAGGATGGCGATATACTTGGTATAACCACCACAATGACTGGGATGGACATTTCGCATGTCGTAATTGCTATCCGTATTGAGGGTAGAATTCATATCATGCATGCAAGTCAGTCGGCTATGAAAGTAATTATTTCAACAGAAACTTTAGAAGAGTATCTGAATTCAGCCAAATCGAGAACAGGTATCATGGTTGCTCGTCCATTATAGATTCTTTTTCTATTATTTAAAAGTTTGATAAATGATTGACGATATTTCAAAAGTTATCATTCGTAGAATTGAACTGAATGACATTGAGAAGCTTGTTTTCCATCGAATTGACTATCTCGCTGAAATGCAAAGTGATAGACCAAATGAATACAAAGAAATTTTGCAATCTGAGTTAATTACTTTCTTTCATAAAAGCATTATTGACAATAGCTTTTGGGGCTTGATTGCTCTTTATGGAGGACAAGAAGTAGCTTATGCAGGCATGATAGTCAATCAAATACCTGGTGATTTCAATCGAGCTACTTATCGGGAAGGTGCTATATTGAATGTGTATACTATCCCAACTGCACGAAGACGGGGAGTTTCAAGGCTTATCCTTAAACAATTGTTGGTTGAGTCAAAATTACTGGGGATTACAAAAGTAGGTTTACATAGTTCTGATCTAGGCAAAGTCTTATATCAAAGCTTAGGATTCGAAACGCCCATTTATCCTTATTTAGAACTTTCGATGGTGGATGCGAAGTAAAATCTTGTATTTCAAGAATCATAACCATCAATTTAAATCATTCCCCAAAATCACTCCAAATTTGAGAATCTAAAAGAAAATGAAAATTTGATGCAAACGTTTGCAGAAAATTTGGTTTTTGAGAAATTTTTTGTACTTTTGAACTCTGTTTAACAGTGAAATTATTTTTAAACACCTAAATATGAAATCAAATCTTAGTTCTCAAATCTCCTTAACTCGCATTCCCAAAAGGTATTATCAGCCCGAAGATATCTTTGAACTTTCTGGAGTTACCCGCTATGAGAAAATTCCAACCGAGATATTCGAAAATGAAACAAATGCCGCCGTTAAAGTAGCAGGCGAAATAGCTGCTTTGATTCGTCAAAAAAATGATGAAGGTAAAAGATGTGTATTGGGAATTACGCATGGGAAATCTCATTATGGTATCTATTCAGAACTAATCCGTTTGCATAAACAGGACGGATTGAGTTTCCAGAATGCAGTTTTCGTAAGTCTATTCGAGTTTTATCCGCTCACCAAAAATGCTCAAAGTTGCTTGTTAAAATTACATGAGCTTTTGTTCAATCATATTGATGTATTACCTGAGAATATTTTGTCGTTGGATAGTTATATCGATAAATCATTGGTAATTGATGAATGTAAAAAATACGAAGAAAAGATAAATGAGTTGGGTGGTATCGATCTTCAGTTGTTGGGAATCGGTCGCACAGGGAATATTGGTATCAACGAGCCAGGCTCACAATTCAATTCAAATACACGCCTAATTTTGTTAGACAATCTTTCTCGAAAAGATGCTTCGGAACTTTACGGAACTGTTGATGCTGTGCCAATAAGTGCCATTACTCTTGGAGTGGGAACTATATTGAAAGCTAAAAGAATTATCTTGGTCGCTTGGGGCGAACATAAATCATCAGTAATAAAATCAGCAATTGAAGGAGGTGTTACTGATGCTTTGCCAGCTTCTTTTCTTCAGACTCATTCCAATGCTAAAATCGTACTTGACCTTACAGCAGCGGGTGAATTAACACGTATCAGCCGACCTTGGTTGGTTACTTCCTGCGATTGGGATGAAAAATTAATTCGACGTGCCATTGTTTGGTTGTGTATGATAGTGAAAAAGCCCATTCTAAAACTAACTAATAAAGATTATAACGATAACGGATTAAGTGAATTATTGGCTATTTATGGCTCAGCTTACAACGTCAATATTAAGATATTCAACGATTTACAACATACAATTACGGGTTGGCCAGGAGGTAAACCCAATGCTGATGATACCAATCGGCCTGAAAGAGAAAAGCCATTTCCCAAAAATGTGCTGATTTTTAGTCCTCACCCCGACGATGATGTAATTTCGATGGGAGGTACTTTTAAACGGTTAATTGATCAGAAGCACAATGTACATGTAGCCTATCAAACTTCGGGGAATATTGCAGTAGCCGATGAGCAAGTGGTTCGATTTTTGGCTTTTCTAAAAGGGTTCAAAGAAATGTTTGACAACGGCAATGATTTGTTGGAATCAAAATACAATGAATTTAGAAAGTTTTTGGTTGAAGATAAAAAAGAAGGTGATTTGGATACGCGTTCAATTTTGGAATTGAAAGCACTTATCCGTAGAGGTGAAGCCAAAGCGGCTTGCAGATATATGCAGCTGCCATCAAAGAACGTACATTTTCTAAATCTGCCTTTTTACGAAACTGGTACTGTGAAAAAAGGAGCTATATCTCAAAAAGATGTAGACATTATCAAAGAGTTGCTCACAGAACTGAAACCCCACCAGATATTTGTTGCTGGTGATTTGGCCGATCCACATGGAACGCATAAAGTTTGTTTGGATGCTGCTTTGGCTGCCATCGACGATTTGAAAGACGAGGCTTGGATGGCTGATTGTCGGATTTGGATGTATCGTGGAGCTTGGAAGGAATGGGAAATTGATCATATTGAAATGGCAGTTCCTATCAGTCCCGAAGAACTTAGAAACAAACGCAACGCAATTCTTCGCCACCAATCACAAATGGAAAGTGCACCTTATATGGGCAATGATGAACGTTTATTTTGGCAACGCTCCGAAGATAGAAACAAAGCTACAGCTGAGTTATATTCCCAGCTTGGATTAGCTTCTTATGAGGCAATTGAAGCGTTTGTTGAATACAAACCATTGTAAATTTATTTCTGTAATCATCTGTTTATAAGGTGGTAATAAGATTTTTTTACAATATATTTTTTTTGAAAGACAATAATAAAACTATAATAAGCAAAATAAAATGAAAAAAATTAATTGCTTTATTGCATTTAACGATGTAGTGCAGACAGTAAAAACAGTACAACAATTGCTTCAATCCGAACTGATTAATACTGTTTATTTATTGGCAACGTCGGATCAAACCGCTAATATTGAAGGTTGCGAACGGTTGGAAATTGATGGAATGATGAACAGCAGTACAATACAGAAAATTGCAAATCATGCTGAAACTCCTTTTACGCTTATTTATACCAAGGATACAGTGCTGGAATTAGGACAGTATGCGTTGGAGCGTTTTTATCATATTGCCAACGATACAAAAGCTGGCTTGGTATATTCCGATTATTATGAAATTAAAAATGGAGTAAGGTCAAATTTGCCAGTAATTGATTATCAAGCGGGTAGTTTACGTGATGATTTTAATTTTGGTTCGTTGCTTTTTTATAATTCGGATTTGTTAAAAAAAGCAGCTACAGAAACTACCGTCAATTACTCTCATGCAGGACTTTATAACCTGCGATTGAAGGTTTCGCAACAAGCAGAATTATTTCACATTAGCGAATATTTATATTCAGAAATTGAATTCGATACCCGCAAAAGTGGCGAGAAAATATTCGATTATGTTGATCCAAAAAATCGTGCAGTTCAAATTGAAATGGAAGCGGCATGTACCGATCATTTAAAACAAATTGGTGCTTATTTAGCTCCAAGTTTTGAAAAAATTGCGTTCAATCAAGGAAGTTTTCCAGTAGAAGCTTCGGTTATTATTCCTGTCCGTAATCGTGTAAAAACGCTTGAAGATGCTATTAAAACAGTACTTTCACAGAAAGCTTCTTTCTTGTTTAATTTAATTATTGTGGATAATTTTTCGACTGATGGAACATCAGAAATTATTGAAAAATATGTAAAACAAGATAATCGCCTGATTCATATCGTACCAGAACGTAAGGATTTGGGAATTGGTGGATGCTGGAATGCAGGAGTTGATTCTGAGTTATGTGGAAAATTTGCTATTCAATTGGACAGCGATGATATTTATGAAAATGATAATACGCTGCAAACCATAGTTGATGCCTTTTATGAGCAAAATTGTGCTATGGTTATTGGTTCGTATACCATGACTAATTTCAAAATGGAAACCATAGCTCCAGGGCTGATTGATCACAAAGAATGGACACCCGATAATGGACGAAATAATGCTCTCCGTATTAATGGATTAGGTGCTCCTCGTGCATTTTACACTCCAGTGCTTCGCGATATTAAAGTGCCCAACACTAGTTATGGAGAAGATTATGCCTTAGGTTTAGCCATCAGTCGCCATTATCAAATTGGTCGTGTTTATAAATCAGTTTACCTCTGTCGCCGCTGGGACGATAACTCCGATGCAGAGCTCGATGTTGTTAAAATGAATGGACACAACCATTATAAAGATAAAATTAGAACTATTGAATTGAAAGCAAGATTGAAAACCCCTAACCCCTGAAGGGGAATAATAACCTAATGTATTGAAAAATTAATTATCAAAAATATGGAAGCGCCACGAGAAAATATAAAAGACAAAACTAATTTGAACTCCCCTTTAGGG
>JBBSCW010000270.1:0-4814 GCA_038249855.1 Bacteroidales bacterium | reverse complement strand
TCAAACCGAGCCCGAACAAAAATTAGATCTTTGCACAACTGAAGGGCTCGCTTGCTCGACATGGCCGAGCGGACTCCAAATTTGCGCGCTTCATAACTGGCTGTCATCACTACTCCACCTCCGCTGGGCGAGCCACCCACAGCAATCGGCTTGCCTCGGTATTCCGGGCGGTCGCGTTGCTCAACGGAAGCGTAGAAGGCATCCATATCAATGTGAATGATTTTGCGCACGGGTCAAGTTCGGTTTTTATAAGTTGCCTTCTATTACTGCAATATACAATGGCTCAAAAAATACACGAAGGTTTGTGTTTTTGATTTTCTGTTTATTCATTATTATTTCAGGAAATTAAACTTTGAAGACGGTGAATGTTCACCACCAATCGGGTCTCCATTGGCCAAAGAAGGATTGATAGCACTGCCCCGCAACGAGAAATTGCCAGATAAGCAGAAGGGGGCCGAGCTGTAGTTTACCCCCACTTGAACAGATCCTTTTAAAACTCCTTTCAGAGAAGTAAAGTATGTTGACATTATTTTCTTGAATGCCGATGAGGTGCGATAGATTGATTTGTTGACTACATGAAATTGTGATGAAGAAGGGCAAGAGGTACAGTTGCGCTTGAAGTCAAACCCATATTCCTTTTGTGTTATCAATTTTTCACAAAGTTAAAGCCATGTTAATTTTTGAGTAATACTGTCGAAACAAGTGAGTCTTACTTTTGAATCGAAAATCTAACACCCCTAAAACAAAAAAAATGAATATCAAAAACTTTACCATTGCGGCATTGGCTGTTTCAATGATCGCTTGTAGCAAGAGTGATGAAGTAGCACCATCACCTAAAATTGAATTTACCAACAGATCGGTAACGCCAGTTTTAATGAAAACGTTAGCAGGATTCTCAGGAGTAAGTGTTTTTTCGCTTATTGGTAGTGACGATGACGTTACTGCCAGCCCGGGATACGTGTTTGGAGGTTCTGCTGATGGCGCAGGCTTTTTAAAAAATGCAAATGGCACGTATACTTTTTTAGTAAATCACGAAGACAATTTTGCGGTTTCCAGAATCACCTTGGACGAAACATTAAAGCCGACTAAAGCAGAATATATTCTAAATTCAACAGGCGGTATTTGGAGATTGTGTTCTGCAACGATGGCCACCCCTGCTGAACATGGTTTTGGACCTTTGTATTTGACTTGTGGAGAAAGTGGCGAAGAGTCTAGAACGCATGGAATAGATCCACTAGCTACCTCTTTTAATGCAGCTGCATCCAAAGAAATAGCAGCATTGGGAAGATGGAATGCTGAAAATGCTGTGCCATTAAATAAAAATGCATATCCTGGCAAAACAGTAATTGTTTTAGGTGACGATGACTCTGGTACACACGGTGGACAAGTTGTTATTTATCTTAGCAATACCGTAGGGGATTTAATTAGTGGTTCAGTTTATGTGATGAAGAGAACCAACAATAATACCCGTGAAAGAGATATGGTCGCAGGCACTAGTTATGATGTTGAATTTGTAAAGGTTGATAATGCTTCAACGATAACTGGAAGACAAATGAACGAGGCTTCAACAGCTTTAAATTCTATTCGGTTTGGAAGAGTTGAAGATGTGGATTACAGAAAAGGAAGTGCGATTAACAATAGAGAAGTGTATTTCGCTACAACCGGTCAAAACAACACAGGTCTTAATTTAGATAATTCAAGAAGTAAATATGGCAGAGCTTATAAGTTGAATCTTGATGCTGCTGATCCTTTAAAAGGTAAGTTAGAAGTTATTTTAGATGGAGATAACAGAGAAGGAATAGCCAAAGAATTTCAAAATCCGGATAATATAACTGTTACTACTAATTTTGTGTATGTTCAAGAAGATCCAAACAGTGGATACAATGATCAAACACATGACGCCTATATTTATCAATATAATATTGCAACGAAGGAATTAAAGAAAGTGTTTGAATTAGATCATAGAAGAGCTGCTCCAGATGCTGCAAAATATAATGTAGCCGGCTCTTCTTCAGGATATCCTGTTCCAGCGGGCGCTCCAGCTGGCTCGGGCGGCTTTGGGTCTTGGGAATATGGTGCGTTAATCGATGTGTCTGAGGAAACAGGTGTTGCAGATACTTTTATCCTTTGCATTCAACCTCATACTTGGACTGGCGACAGGTATTTAAATGCAGATAAAGGCACAATTAGAACTAATGAAAGACAAGCTAGCCAAATTGTATTAATTAAAGGATTGGCACGATAGTTTGAAAAATATGTTTAACTGACAAGCACCTTTTCGGTGCTTGTTTTTTTTATTTTATATGAAAGTAAAATCTGCCTTAATTATTTGTGTTTTTTCATCCCTGTATTTTATCCGTTGTGCAACTCACGAAAAATCACCCGTTCAAAAAGTAAAGGCAACCTATTCAAATAATCTAGATTCATTTACCGTAGCATTAGTTCAATTGCAAAAAAGTATTGATACTGGTATTGAAGATAGTGTACAAATTAGAAAGGAATTTAATAATGCCAGAATTGCATACAAGCAAATTGAATTATTGGTAGATTATTATAATCCGGGTACTGCAAAATCAATAAATGGTCCTGCACTTTACGAAGTGGAACCGGAAAATCCTTTAATACCAGAGCAACCAAGCGGTTTTCAGGTAATGGAAGAATTGCTATTCCCAATTTTTGATAGAAGTGGCTTATTACAACTAAAACAGCAAAGCGATGTGTTGAATTCTGTGGGTACTAGGTTAAAGTCAATTAATGAAACAACCGAGTTTACCAAGGAACATATTTGGGATGCCATCAAAATGAGCATCATTCGAATTGAAACTTTGGGGCTTAGTGGTTATGATTCACCTATTGCCAATCAATCAATAATTGAAGCAAAATTTTCTTTAAAAACAATCGATGATTTAATTGAATGTTTTGAGCAAGTAGATGCTACCGATTCAGTAAAACAATCGATTCAATTGGCTTGTGACTATATTGACGATAACAATAATTTTAATGACTTTAATAGAGCCGTATTTATTGCGCAATATTTAAATACGTGCAGTAAACTAATTGCCACCTGCCAACAGAAACTTAAAATCAGTAATTTTAATGAATCACGGTTAGTAAGCTCTTCAGCAACCAATATTTTCGAAAAGAATGTATTTGATCCTTGGTATTTTTCGTATTCACAAAAAGATATGTCTAATGAAAGTATGGTTCAATTAGGAGAAAAATTATTTTATTCTAATGAACTGTCCTCTAATAATACTAGAAATTGTAGTAGTTGTCACAATCCCCAAAAAGGGTTTACAGATGGATTAAAAACCAACAGTAGTTTTAATGGTGTTTCAACTATTAAGAGAAATACACCCACTATTTTATATGCTGCACTCCAACCGACTCAATTTGCAGATTCCAGATTGGTATATCTAGAAGACCAAGCAAAACAAGTAATTGAAAACCCTAATGAAATACACGGAGATCTTGCTAAAACTTCTAAATTACTCAATCAAAAAGACGATTATAAAATTGCTTTCAAGCAAGCATTTAATGTAGATTCAATAGCGCCTATACAAATACAAACTGCAATTGCTGCGTTTATAAGAACAAAAGCTGCTTTTGATTCTCCCTTTGATGAATATATGCGGGGCAATTCAACTGCACTGAATGTATCACAAATAAAAGGGTTTAATTTATTTATGGGTAAAGCGAAATGCGCAACCTGCCATTTTATGCCATTATTCAATGGCACCGTTCCGCCATTTTTTTCAACCATGGAATCGGAAGTATTAGGAACCCCTTCTTCGGCAAAACCACCCTATAAAATTGATGCGGATTCGGGGAAATATTTTTTATATAATGCGCCCTTGCATATGTATGCGTTTAAAACTCCCACTATTAGAAATGCTGCATTGACTGCCCCATACATGCACAATGGGGTATATCAAACACTAGAGGAAGTAATGGATTTTTATAACAAGGGCGGTGGCGCGGGTCTAGGCATTCAATTAGAGAATCAAACTTTACCGCCAGATGCTTTGGGGTTGAATAAATCAGAAATAAATGATATTATTTCCTTTATTCATGCACTTACCGATAAAAAACTTGATTAACCTTTGATGGTTAATGTTGTATTGTTTAGCGCCATTGCAAATTGCTTTAAATTTTTAGTGGCTGGTCCACTATCAGGAATTAGCACACCGTCTCTTTTAAATTGACTTCCGTGTATGGGGCAATCAAATCTATCTTGTGTGGCATTCCAAATTAAATTTCCTGCAGCATGAGTACACCATTGATCAACGGCTGTAAAAGAATTGATATTATTACCAGCTAACAACCGTACTACCCGCACACTGTTCTTGACAAAAACATCATTTATAGAAAGCAACTGTGAAGTCAAATCAATATTGAAGTCAATTGAATTGTTGGGCGTTGGAACGTTAGGAGTTTCAACTGATTTTGAGCAGCCAATAGCACAGGCTCCGCAAACAGCTATGGTTGAATTTCCAATGAGTTTTACAAATTGTCTTCTTTTCACGCTGTAAGTTTATCTATTTTATTAATTTTTCTTTTAAATGGGTATTAAATTTATATGAAGAATAAGCAGTTTTTCCATGAAAGATTTTATTTTAGAAGGACCGATGAGCATCAGCCCATCTGGCTTTTTCATATCGGAAGCAATCTTGGCCACAAACTTATTGACGGACACTCCCGCGGAAGCGGTCAAATTCAATTCATCTTTAATGGCCTTACGAATAAGCGTAGCGATCTCAATGGCAGAGCCAATGTTCTGTTTGTCTTGTGTTACATCTAGATACGCCTCATCC